>JAYWIH010000156.1:0-34812 GCA_043789005.1 Sphingobacteriales bacterium | reverse complement strand
GTTTCTACTACGAAACGCTGATTTCACTCACCAAAAAAGGCCAGTCGGGAGCCGAGGAAATCAAACGGATGATGAACGACCTGCGCAACAACCTGCCCCAGACCGTGGCCGGCTCGCCGGTGGTGCGGCTGATTGACTACGAGCAACGCCAGGACCGGAATATGCTCGACGGAACCGTGCGCGAACCGGAATTGGAAAAGTCGGACGTGGTGCAGTTCATCACCGCCGACGGCACCAAGGTTTCGGCGCGGCCATCGGGCACTGAGCCTAAAATTAAGTTCTACGTATCTGTAAATGAGCCGCTTGCCCGCAAGGAGGATTTTGACGCGGTGATGGAAAAACTGAAAGCCAAGGTGGAAAGCATTGTGCGGGAATTGGGGTTGAGCTGAGAAAATAGCCCATGAGGTAGAAGCAACTGGTACAAGCGTCCTCGCTTGAACCCAACGCAAAACAGTATCTTTTGAAAACCCAAAATCCGCCAGTATGAGCGTTTTACGAAATTTCAGAAAATACATTTCCATCGCCATCCTGTTCGTGTCGGCCTGCGTCACCCCCTACGATGCGAAAATAAAACAGTCCGCGCCACGCATCGTTGTCGAGGGGCTAATCACCGACCAGCCCGGCCCGCACCGCGTACGCATCACCCGCTCGGCCGCATTCACCAACGATGACAAGGGCAGCAGCGAGGGCATCAATGGAGCAGTAGTTTATGTGACGGATAATGCTGGTAATCGGATTGACTTCACCGAATCCGAAAAGGGTAGCTATTTCACTGCCAGCGGTGTGCAAGGCGTGGTGGGGCGCAGCTACCGGCTCAGCATTCGTTTGGCCGATGGACGAGAGTATGCCTCCGAGCCAGATTTGCTGCGCTCCGTGCCGCCCATTGACAGCATCTATTCGGAATACGACCCGGCTGCCAAGCAATTCAACGTGTACGTGGACATTACTGATTCGCCCATATCGGGTGAGGGTTACCTGTGGAAATGGAAACATTACGAGCCGATTTACATTTGCGAGTTTTCAAAAAAAATAGAAATACCCGGTTATGGCACTTACAAAACGCCTTGTCGCGATTGCTGTACACGTTGCTGGGATGTGTCGCAGTGCAACACGTGCGTCAATATTGCAGGAGACGCGTACGTGAACGGCAACCAGATCAAGCGGCAATTCATCGCATCAGCACCGTATGATTCTCGTTTGAAATATTACCTGATGGTGGAGCAGCGGTCGCTTTCGCCCGGCGCGTTCCGGTTCTGGAATTCACTCAAAGCGCAGAGCGGAAGTTCCGGTGGCCCGTTCGATGCGGCTCCAGCCCCGGTGGCTGGTAACATAGGAAACGTTGCGGATAAAAATGAAAAGGTACTCGGCTTTTTCGGGGCATCGGGCGTGCTTTTCCAACAGCATTGGGTGAATCGCTCCACAACTCCTGAAATCCCCAATATTCCCATTCCGCCAGATTGCCCGTTTGTTACCATACCGCCGCCTTGTGTCCCATGCGTGGAAGCGTTTGGAAGCCGCACCCAGATAACACCCCTGAATTGGGAAGACTAAGTGTGCAAAAGCAGAATCCAAAGCAGTATCTTTCAGAAACCCTACCCCCCCGGCAAGGTTCAAATGGAAAAACCATACAAACCCGTCAGTGCCTCGCACACCACGCTGACCGAACTGATGATTCCGGCGTATGCCAACTTCGGCGGCAAAATCCACGGCGGCATTTTATTATCCCTCATGGACAAGGCCGCCTATGCCTGCGCCGCCAAGCACGCGGGCCGCTACTGCGTGACGGTTTCGGTGGAGGGCGTTGATTTTTTGAAGCCCGTGGAAGTGGGCGATTTAGTGCATTTGCAGGCATCCATCAACCACGTGGGCAACACATCGCTGGTGGTGGGCATCCGTGTGACGGCCGAAAACATCGGCACGGGCGAGGTCAAGCACACCAACACGTCGTATTTCACGATGGTGGCCAAGGATGAAAACGGCGGCAATGCCGAAGTGCCGGGCCTGCAACTCGAAACCCGCGACGACATCCGCCGGTTTCTGGAAGCCATAAAACGCAAGGAACTCAAGCAACTCTACCGCCACGAACTGGACAACGCCAAAACCAGCATGACCATTGACGCGGATATGCACCGGCTGCTCGACGAGAAATGCGAGATACTGAGCGAAGCCTTGAAGCGGGAGTAGTGCGCCTTGCTTTTGCCCTGCCGAATCAACGGTAAAAAATAGTATCCCCACAAAAGCACAAACCCCCGGATGAACCATCCGGGGGTTTGTGCTTTTGTGCCAATGCTTACGACTGCTTCATCTTCGCCTTGAACACTTTTTGGAACTTCTCCACTTTCGGGCGGATCACCATGCGGCAATACGGCTCCTCGCCGTTCTGCTTGTAATAATTCTGGTGGTAATCCTCAGCGGGATAGAATTTCTTGAATTCCGTAATTTCGGTCACAATCGGGTCGTCAAAAGCTTTGGCGGCATCGAGTTCCTTCTTGTACTTTTCCGCGAGTTGCTTTTGCTCATCGTCGTGGTAAAAAACCGCCGAGCGGTATTGCGTTCCCGCATCCGCCCCTTGCCGATTCAGCGTGGTTGGGTCGTGGGTGCTCCAGAAAACTTCCAGCAGTTCGGAAAACGAGACTTTGGCCGGATCGTAGGTGATTTGCAGCACTTCGGCGTGGCCGGTATTGCCGTTGCAGACCTGCTTGTAGGTCGGGTTTTCAACAGCGCCGCCCGTGTAGCCGGATTGTACGGAAACCACGCCTTCCACTTGCTGGAAAATGGCTTCGGTACACCAGAAGCAGCCGTTGCCAAACGTGGCGATTTGGTTTTTTGCGTTGTCGGTTGTCATGGTTACGGGTTTGGATTGCAGGGATGGCACTTTTTTCTGCTGGTTTTGCGCGCACGAAAACAGGCACGCACCAATGGAGAAAAGAAACGCGATGGATTTTGTCATGGCAAAAAAAGATGTGTCGGAATTGTCTGAATAACACGGTTGCGGGCAAAAGTGTTCGCAAAAACATACGCATCTTGGTCACATACGGGATTGCACCTGCGCAAAAAAAATTCTCCGCCCTCCCCAACCGGCTTTTACGGCCCGTTCGGAATAGCGGAGAACTGAAACGAATGCGGCTGACGGCTTCGCGCGTTTTATTGGCAAAATAGTATGTTTCAAAAAGGCCAAACCCGCCGATTCATCCGAAAGCCGATGCGCGATACAGGTCTGACACACAGTGTCTGACCTGCGGTGCGGCCTTCCAAAATAGTATATTTCAAAAAGACGAAACCCGCCTATTTGTCCAGCACTACCGCGTCGTTGACCAGGTAGTTCTGCTTGTCCGTCACCAAGTTATACACCTTGGTAACCGTGGTCGGAAATTTCTGCAAACTCATCTGGTGGATCGTGTACGTGCCAAACTCGCCCGTCTGCGGGTTGCGGACATACACCAAATCACTGGCTTTCAGTTGGTTCACGGCTTTGCGGCCGTGCTGCGTCAGCAGTGGGTGGTTGGGCGTGGCTTGTATTTTTACGATGTGCGCGAGGCTGTTGGCGGTTGAGGCGGTTAGGGCATCATCGGTCAGCAATAACGTGGCAAGTTCGTAGGCTTTGCCTTCGTGCGTCTGCACTTCCAGCACTTCGGCGATTTCCATTTCGCCGGTCTGGCGGTTGTAACTGGCAATCTGCTCGCCCGCTTTCACTTCGGCAATCGGCTTTTGCGTGCCGTCGGCCATTGTCACCGTTGCCTGGCCCGGAAAGCACACATCGTAGTCGGTCTTGTTACCGGTGTTGCCGGCCGTTGCGCCGCCATTAACCAGCGAGGCCATCTCGCGCGAGAGCACGTAGGCAAAAGCCGACCCGAAAGCCGCTTCGGCCTTGTTGTAGTCTTTCAGGTCGTCAATGTACTGCGCCCACACCGCCTTGTCGGTTTCGGGCGAAGGGATGCAGACATTGAATTTCTTGCCGTTGGCGGGGGTCTGGTACACGGCCACCATGCCCATGGGCTGCTTGGTCTTATTGTCGAGCATCCGGTACAGGTACACGCGCCGCTCAATACCGTCCGTGTATTTGAACACGTAAGGCGGCTTCATCTCGTAGCGGTCCAGCACGTAGGCATTTTCGAACTTTACGTAGGTTTCTGTTTCCAAGTCGTTGATGGCGAAAGCTTTGGCCTTCCGGTATTCGTCCATCGTCATGGGTCGCGGCTTGTCGGCTTGGGCGTTTGCCGGCATCACCGCCGACACGAAACAGCACAACAAACCTGCCGCGAGCAGGCACACACGCGAGGCAAAGGCACTTTTCTTCATTTGTTCTGGATGGTTTGGTGGAAAATCGAGGCTAAATATAAAGACCACCGTACCAAAAAACAACAAAACGGGCAGGTTTGGGCTTTTTGAAACATACTATTTTGGATTCAGGCACGTATGCGAAACAATATTCCGAGTAATTTGACCAAACCGGAATAAAGCCCTATTTCGGCGATTTGCAAAATGCAGCCTCCGTTGCTTCAGATTAATGGCAATGGATAGGGCGGGTTTGCCCTTTTGAAAACATACTATTTTTCCGGTTCCTGCCCGCCTTCCCGCTCCCGCCGCCGCACCGAAAGCCACGTCCGCACCAACGCGAAGGTAGTGATGGCCAGAAAGAAAATGATGATGTATTCAACGTAGTTGATGATTTGCGGAAAGGAGTGCCCCAGGAAATAGCCCGCCAGCGGCAGCGAAGTGCCCCATATCACGCCGCCGACAACATTGTAGAGCGAGAATGTCGGTACTGGCATTCGGATAGTGCCGGCAATGATGGGCGAAAAGGTGCGCAGCACCGGCATGAAACGCGCCAGTATGAGGGCGCGGCTGCCGTATCTGGCAAAAAAACTGCGCGACTGCTCCAGGTTGCGCCGCTTGAAAAAAAACGAATCAGGGCGGTTTTCCAATCCCCGGCCCAACGCCCGGCCAAAATAATAACCCACATAGCTGCCCAGCACCGCCGCCACAATGATGCAGGCCACCACGATGTAAATCGGGAAATCGAGCTGGCGGGTGCTGCAAAACAGGCCGGACAGGAACAGCAGGTAGTCGCCGGGCAGGAAAAACGCAAAGAAAAGCCCGTTTTCGGCAAATATGATGACGACCACCAACACCAGCCCGCCGTAGCGGATGATGTCTTCGGAATTGAGCATGAAGCGGAAAAATTCCGTAATAGAATCCATAGAAGTGGCGTGGTTTGTAAGGTTTCGTACTGCCCGCACAAAACACGCACAGGCAGCCGGGGTGGGGTTGTATGCCGCGAAGTAAAGGATTTTTGTCCAGAATCCGGCCATAAAAAGCCCTGCGCACCGCCAGCGACTCCGGCTGCGGTCTTCGGGGTGTTCGCTTCGCGCCCATTCGGTTTTCAGGATTTCCGAGAGGTTTCATGAAAAACCGGCCGCCCATTGCAAGCCATGTAAGTTTTGGCGCGTATGTTGGCAACCCGCCGCCATCAAATCACCTTTCCCCACGCAACCCCACGCCCGTTGCCATGCCCGGAAACCTTGCCGCCGGCATCCATTTTGGCTATCGGCGGGTTTACTATTTGATAGCCAGAGGTATTAAAAGGCGTGGATTGCATCCAAGACAATTTAACGAGCGGTTTTTGTACACTGTAAGTTATTATGCTAACTTTGAGAATCTTTTTAAGATACCGCCATATTCCGCATTTGACCGGTAAATTTGGCGGTATAACCATACAAACCTTAACTTTACCGGGATGAAGAGAAGTTATACTGCAATCTGTTTCCTGCTTGCCGGTGTTTGGGGCGTTTCCTTCGGGCAGTCGTCGGTTACGCTGGAGAAAATCATGCGGTACCCGAAATATTCGTTTTCGGATACGGTACACCTGAAAAACATTCCGAAAGAAGAGCTATACAGCCGGGCCTGGAGCTGGTTTGACGAGCAGGCCAAAACCGACCCGCATTTTTTGGAGGAGGCCAGTATGCGCCACGGCCGTTTTACGGGCACTTCGAGCATCAGGTTTGAGAGCAGAGTGAAGGGCGGCAGTGAATTTGTGAAAGGCAAGATATTTTTCCTGGTCAAAATCACCGTGTCTGATGATTACTACGTGTACGAGTTCACCGACTTCATCCATCAGGGCCGCATCACGTTCAACACCCTCACCTCCGCACCCAAATACCCCTACCGCACCGTGGCCGATAAGGATTGGCACAATATGCTGTGGGAGGAAATGAAAGTATCGGTCAAAGACCAGATATACCCCATGATTGGCAACCTGCGGGCAAGTATGCAGAAGGAAAGCGGCAAATTTGAGGAACTGCTGGTGCAGCGCACCTCCGAAATTCCGCTGGAAAAATTGCAGAACGCCGAAATCAGCAAGGTGTCGGGAAACAAGAAAGCCGAGACGCGGAAGGAAAAACCCAAAGGTTCAAAACCTTCCGCCGCCAAAAGAAAAAAATAACCCCGCCCCTACCGGTCCAAACCCTGCCTTTCTGGAAAAAGCGGGGTTTTCGGCTTTTGAAAGATACTATCTAAAGACACTATCCGGGGCGGTTTCCCGGCATTTGCGCCGACCCCAAAATGCCGCCGGTACATTCCGCCGCTTAAATTATCCCCTTTTATTCGTTTATTCGCGTCACCTTTGGCTTGGGCAAACTAAACCGGCACACAATCGGTTTCAATTGAATTTGAATCTTCCTTCGCTTTCTCATGAAAATCTGGATAACCATCGCCATCGTTGCGGTTTTGCTGGGCGGTGTGATTTTTTACAACAAAGTCATTTCAAAGTCCAACGACAAGAGTGCCGGGCCGCCACCCGGACAAACGCAGGAAATAGCGATACAAGGGTTCATTGCAAAAACCAAGAAACTTTCCAACAACGTCATTGCCAGCGGCACGCTCATCCCCGCCGAGCAGGTGGAGCTGCGCCCCGAAGTGCCGGGCAAGATTGTCTTGCTGCGCATCAATGAAGGCGGGCAGGTGGCCAAAGGCACGTTGCTGGTGAAACTCTACGATGCCGACTTGCAGGCGCAACTGCGCAAACTGCGGGTGCAGCAAGCCAACCAAGCCAAGACACTCGACCGCACCAAACGCCTGCTCAGTGCCGACAATGTGAGCCAGCAGGAATACGACCTGGTGGAAACCCAACTGAACACCATTCTGTCAGACATGGACCTGGTCAGGGCGCAGATTGAAAAGACCGAGGTGCGGGCACCTTTCAGCGGCCTCATCGGGTTGCGCAACGTGAGCGTGGGGGCTTACGTGACACCGGGCACGGTCATTGCGAAAATGCAGCAGGTGAACCCGTTGAAAATAGATTTCTTCGTGCCCGAAAAATACGCCTCGGCGGTGGGTTCGGGCAAACAGGTTGCGTTTCAGGTGGATGGATTCGACGAACAGTTTTCGGGCAAAATCTACGCCGTGGAGCCGGACGTGGACCAACTGACGCGCAACCTGAAAATCCGGGCTTTCGTGGATAACCCGTCGGCGAAATTGCACGCGGGGGCGTTTGCCAAGATCAGCCTCGACATTTCGGACATGAAGGCAATAATCATCCCCACGCAGGCCGTGATTCCACAGACGCGGGGCAAGAAAGTGATCATGTCCAGGAATGGCCGGGCTTTCTTCCAGGACATAGAAACCGGACTGCGCGATGCCAACAACATCCAGGTCACCAACGGCTTGCAAGCGGGCGACACGGTGGTGACCACCGGCCTGATTTTCGTGAAACCCGACCAAAGCCTGAAATTCACGAAGGTGGAGGAATGATGCTGGCGCATGGAAAACCCACATTGCGAAACATTATCCGCCGAAAACTGCACAAATCATACTCTTTGCCTATAATCACAAATGACATACACGACAGCAAACAACGGTGACAACTGTGATTTTCTCGATAATCTGGAAAAAATTATTTACGACTGTGTTTTGAAGTGGAAGCCTCAAGATATTTTTATCACACGGGTGGACAATTGGTTTGACGGGAAGTGGCTTAAATTCTCGGGGACAATAATGCACGAGCTTGCAATCAGCAAACTTGTTGAAGTGACGATTCCGCCGTTTCACCCAAACCGAATTGAAAGTTGCGACAAATACTTTTTTCAAGATGAGACTTATTTAAGAACCGACATCAACGAACCATTACATATCCTTCAAATAAGTAAAGACAATTTGAAAAGAAAAATTGTCAAATTTAGCAAAAGCGGGCTTTTTGTATGGTTCAGTAGTAAATCCAAAATCAATGATAATGGCAGCCTTATGATTTATTCTGTTTGTAACAATGAATGTTTTGCATTTTACGCCTCATTGACACTCGAACGAAATTGGAAGGCAAACAAAAGTGTCGGATTGACAAAAAAAGCAATTGATTTAGTGCTAACTAATATTGCAGAAGAAAAATGATTTTGTCAGCATTGGTTTGAAAATATGGTGGTTGACGTGTTTTGCAGGAACAATGCCAAACTATTTTCGAAACAGTATCTTTCAAAAACACCAAACCCGTCCCGCTTGTTTGTTTCCTGAAAACCGTGGCCTGTGGCACACAGGCCTTTTGCGGCGGCCATTATGGTCTTTGTGCCACAAACCGCATTCGGAAAAATAGTATCTTTTGAAAACCCCAAACCCGCATTCCCATGAGTCTGCCTTCGTTGAGTCTGGAACGCCCGGTGCTGGCGGTGGTGATGTCGCTGCTGATTGTCATTTTCGGTGCCATCGGCTACACCTATCTGGGCGTGCGCGAGTATCCGGCCGTTGACCCGCCGGTCATTACGGTCAGCACGTCGTACACCGGGGCCGACCCCCAGATTGTGGAGTCGCAGATCACCGAGCCGCTCGAAAAATCCATTAACGGCATCCAGGGCATCCGCAACATCTCGTCGGTCAGTTCGCTGGGGGCCAGCCAGATCACCGTCGAGTTCAACTTGGGCGAGGATTTGGAGCAGGCCGCCAACGACGTGCGCGACAAGGTGAGCCAGGCCACGCGCCAACTGCCGCAAGACGTGGACGCGCCGCCCGTGGTGGCCAAGGCCGATGCCAACGGCGACCCGATCATGTTCATCCCCGTGCAAAGCACCACGCGCAACGTGAACCAACTCTCGGATTATGCCGAAAACGTGCTCATGGAACGCATCCAGACCATTCCCGGCGTGAGCCAGGTGAACCTGTTCGGGCTGAAACGCTACGCCATGCGCCTTTGGATTGACCCGTCGCGGCTGGCGGCCTACCGGCTCACCATCCAGGATGTGCAATCCGCCCTGAGCCGCGAAAACGTGGAACTTCCCGGCGGCAAGGTCTATGGCAACCAGACCGAACTGACCGTGAAAAGCTACGGCCGGTTGAGCACTGAGGAGGATTTCGAAAACCTGATCATCCGGCAGAGCGACAACCAGATTGTGCGCATGAAGGACATCGGCAAGGCCGAACTGGGTTCGGAAAGCGAGGAAACCAGTGCCCGGCGCAACAATGCCACCAACATATCCATGGCCATCATTCCGCAGCCCGGTGCCAACTACATCGCCATTGCCGATGAGATTTACAAGCGGCTGGAGATTATCAAAAAGGAATTGCCGCCCGACATGATCATTGACATCGGCATTGACAAGTCGCGGTTTGTGCGCAAGGCCATTACCGAGGTTGAGGAAACGCTCATTATTTCATTTATCCTGGTGGTGCTGGTCATCTACCTGTTTTTCCGCGACTGGCTCATCGCCATCCGTCCGCTCATTGACATTCCGGTGGCCTTGATCGGCACGTTCTTCATCATGTACATCGCCGGGTTTTCCATCAACGTGCTCACGCTGCTGGGCATTGTGCTGGCTACCGGCCTGGTCGTGGACGATGGCATTGTGGTGACGGAAAACATTTTCAAGAAACTCGAGCAGGGCAAGGACAAGTACCAGGCCGCCCGTGAAGGGTCGGAAGAGATTTTCTTCGCTGTCGTGTCCACGTCCATCACGCTGGCGGTGGTGTTTTTGCCCATCATTTTTTTGCAGGGTTTTGTGGGCAGCCTGTTCCGCGAGTTCGGCATTGTGGTGGCCGGGGCCGTGCTGATCTCGGCTTTCGTTTCGCTGTCGCTCACGCCCGTACTCAGCGTGCGACTGGCCCGCGACCACAGCAAGCCCACGTGGTTTTACACCAAGACCGAGCCGTTTTTCCGCTGGCTCGACAGTTCATACCGCTCCACGCTCGAAGGTTTCATGCGCCACCGCTGGTGGGCGTTTGTGATCGTCGCCGGTTGCTTCGGGCTGATTTTCCTGATCGGCACCAACCTGCAATCCGAACTGGCCCCGCTCGAAGACCGCAGCCTGACGCGCATCGCCATTACGCTGCCCGAAGGCTCCAGCTACGAGGCCACCGAGAAATTCATCGGCGATGTCACGCAGTTTGTCATGGATTCGGTGCCCGAAAAGTCAATGGTTTTCGGCATCACGGCTCCTAATTTCCGTGGGCCGGGCGGCAGCGTGAACACCGGCTTCATCAGCGTATTGCTCAAAGAACCGCAAGACCGGGGCGAGAATGGCCGTTCACAGCAGCAAGTGGTGGATTACCTGAACAAAAACCTGAAACGCTACAACCAGGCGCGGGCTTTCCCCACGCAGGAACAGACAATCCAGATCGGCTTTGGCACGGGCCTGCCGGTGCAGTTCGTGATCCAGAACCTGAACTTCGAGAAACTCAAGGAACGCCTGCCCAAGTTCATGGACGAGGTGCAGAAAGACCCGACTTTCCTAGCTTCGGACATCAACCTGAAGTTCAACCGGCCCGAACTGTTCATCACCATTGACCGGCTGAAAGCCACCGAACTGGGCGTTTCGGTACTCGACATCTCCAACACATTGCAACTGGCCCTGAGCAACCGCCGCTTCGGTTATTTCCTCATGAACGGCAAGCAATACCAAGTAATCGGGCAGGTGGATCGCGCCGACCGTGACGCACCAATTGATTTGAAAGCCTTTTACGTACGCAGCAACCGGGGCGAACTGGTGCAGTTGGACAATTTGGTGAGCATGGACGAAACTGCCAACCCGCCGCAGGTGTATCATTTCAACCGATACAAATCGGCCACGGCTTCGGCGGGTTTGGCTCCGGGCAAGACCCTCGGCGACGGCATCAAGGCCATGGAGGCCATTGCCAAACGCACCCTCGACGACTCGTTCAGCACCGATTTATCAGGCCCCTCGCGCGATTTTGCCGAAAGTGCCAGCAATACCAGTTTCGCGTTGCTGCTGGCCTTGCTGCTGATCTACCTGATTCTGGCGGCGCAGTTCGAGAGCTTCACCGATCCGTTCATCATCATGGTCACCGTGCCGCTGGCCTTTGCCGGGGCGTTGTTTTCGCTGTGGATGTTCAACCAGACGCTCAACATCTTCTCCCAGATCGGCATCATCATGCTCATCGGCTTGGTGACCAAGAATGGCATTTTGATTGTGGAATTCGCCAACGAGAAGCGCAAGGAAGGTCTGGGCCGGGTGGAGGCCGCCGTGGAGGCCGCCGCCATGCGCCTGCGTCCGATTTTAATGACGAGCTTAGTCACGGCCTTCGGTGCGCTGCCCATCGCACTGTCGTTGGGAGCCGCCTCCAAGAGCCGCATCCCGCTGGGCATCGTAATTGTGGGCGGACTCATGTTCTCGCTCCTGCTGACGCTGTTTGTGGTTCCGGCGGTGTATTCCTACTTTTCGCGCCGCCGCAAGCCCAACCCAAAAGCGGAAGTCACGGATGCCGGGGCAGTTCTGGCGGAATAGAAAATAGTATGTTTCTCATCTGCCAAACCCGGCGTTTGCCCGTGTCACTCCGGCAATGTCTTCCGCAAATCGGAAAACGTTGCCGGAGTGGCTGTTTCGTGGCTGTTTCATAGTGAACATTACGGCGCAGCTCCTGCAAGCTGTCAACCGGGCATTGAATCCGCATCTCATTGACTGTCAATCGCGCCCCCGGCCCCACAACGGCGGGTTTTCCGTTGTGCGTCTTCCTTTGGGCATTTGCCGGTTCATTTCACTTGCCTTTCCCGCGCGTTACCCATCCGGGTAAGTTTGTTGCCGCAAATGTTTTCCGTCTTTTGCCGGATAGGGTGATATTTGGGTGTAAAACTTTATTTCCTATCAAAACCAACCCTCATCATGTCCGAAACAATTCATTACCAGACCAACTTGGTCACACTCAAACATTTGCACGATCACAATACCTTGTTGGTGGAGTGGAACGGTTTCCAATCGCATGAGAGCCTGACCAAGGCCATGGACAGTGCATTCGACCTCGTTTGCAAGCACCGGATCACTTTCTGGATTTCCGACTGCCGCAAACTCGAAGTGCTGACCAAGGAGAACCAGCAGTGGCTGAATGAACAGTTCATGCCTAAATTGCTCACCTCCTCGCCCGTCAAAAGGGTGGCCGCCATCGTGGGCGATAAGGTGTTCACGAATATGGGCATTGACAATATCAAAAAGGTTACCGACAAGGTTGACCTGCCGTTCCAGTATTTCGCCGATGTGGAGGGTGCCTTCGTTTGGTTTGAAGAAATGAGGACGGTTGCCGTGTGAAAGGGTTCGGGTATCGCGATGGCGTTTTTCATCAGGCTTGGCAACCCGTTCACTTCCAGCATTTCAGCAAGGCAAAAAGCCGTTGCGGATTGATCCGCAACGGCTTTTTGCTTTATCCGGCCATTTGGTTTCAGGCCGCTTTTGCACCTTGGCTCTTCGACAATGCCTGCTTCCAGAAAAACCCCGACCAAGCCGCCAAGCCACCAACCAAGCCGCCAACAAGAGCCGTCACAATCAACACAAGAAACGGGGCTGGCAGACCGAGCAACTGCGCCACTTTAAACGTCAGGATGCCTTCGTTGCGGTAGTGCGGTATATAAGATGCAATGAACCACAGCACGAAAGCGGCCGCAAAACCCGCCAGAAACGCGTGCCTGCCCGAAGCCGATTTCCAAAAAGCCAGACCGAAAGCAATGGGGGCGATAACCCACCACGGCAGAAAAAGCTGGAAAACCAAGCTGGCAAGCAGAATCAGGATGAAAAGCAGCATATCGTTGGAATATCAGGTTGCAATGTAAATCGAATTTTACCGGATGCAACCGGGTGAGAAACAGGTGTGAAAATAGTATCTTTCAAAAAGCCCAAACCTGCCCGTCAACCATTGTACAACGCCGGGAACCGTTTCGGGTCGGCTTCGTGCATGATTCCGTAGGCCATGTCAAAGACCGACTCCACGTTGGGCTTGGAGAAATAATCGCCGTCCGAGGTGTAGGCCGGGCGGTGCGCATGGGCGGCCAGGGTGCGCGGAGCCGAATCGAGCCAGCGGTAGGCGTTCTGCCCGTCCAGCACTTCACGCATCATGTACGCCGACGCACCGCCGGGAATGTCTTCGTCGGCAAAGATGACGCGGTTGGTCTTCAATACCGATGCCGCAATGATGTGGTGCCGGTCAAAGGGCAGCAGCGTCTGCACGTCAATCACTTCCGTGTCAATGCCCGTTTCATCGGCCAGTTGGCGGGCGGCTTCCATCACAATGCGGCACATGGCACCGTAGGTCACAATGGTCAGGTCGTTGCCTTTGCGCAGTATTTCGGGCACACCCACCGGCACGCACATCTCACCGATGTTGGTGGGCAGGCGTTCCTTGAGCCGGTAGCCGTTCAGTGGCTCGACCACCAAGGCCGGCTCGTCCGATTTTAAAATCGTATTGTAGAATCCGGAAGCCTGCGTGAAATTGCGCGGCACAATCACGTTAATTCCACGCAAGCTACTGACAATCAGTGACATGGGCGAACCCGAGTGAAAAACCCCTTCCAGCCGGTGGCCGCGCGTGCGGATGATGACCGGTGCCTTTTGCCCGCCCTTGGTGCGGTAGTGCAACGAGGCCAAATCGTCGGAAAGCGTCTGGATGGCAAACGGAATATAGTCCACGTACTGGATTTCGGCAATGGGTCGCAGGCCGCGCAAGGCAGCCCCGATGCCCTGCCCCATGATGGTGGTTTCGCGGATGCCCGTGTCGGTGATGCGCAATTCGCCGTACTTGTCCTGCAAGCCGGAAAACCCTTGGTTCACGTCGCCGATTTTGCCCACATCCTCGCCGATGGCAAACACGCGGGCATCGCGGGCAAACATGGCATCGAAGCACAAACGGATAATCTGCCAGCCATCCATGAGAGGGCTGGTTTCCACGTAGTTGGGCTTCACTGCCGGAATATTCACGGCCGCCTCCGCCGACTGGCTGTATAAATGTGAGTTGTACCTCACCGAATTTTCTTGGGCGGTGCGTTCTACCCAAGCTATCAGTTGCGTGCGGATGGGGCTTTGTTCATTTCTCAGCAGCCGCAAGGCCTTCTTGACGGTGGCGATGGCATCGCTCCGAATCGGGTTCAGGGTTTTGGCCAGCGATTCGTGCAGGGCCAGCATCTCGGCATTGCGTTTGCTTTCCAGCGTGGCGCGTTCCAGCAGCCCCAACGCCTCCTCATAATCGGGTTTCATGGATTTCACAAACGCCTCCCAAGCCTCGCTGCGGATCCGTTTCAAATCCTCTTTCGCCTGGCTTTCAATGGCTTCCAGCTCCGGTAGCGTCGCAATGCCGGTGTCGAGTATCCAAGCCCGCATTTTGGGGTTGCAGTCGTGTTCATTTTCCCAGGCAATGCGTTCCTTGGGCTTGTAGCGTTCGTGCGAGCCGGAAGTGGAATGCCCCTGCGGCTGCGTCATCTCCGTGACGTGAATCATCACGGGCACGTGTTCCTCGCGGCAAATGTGGGCGGCTTGCGCGTAGGTTTCGCACAGGGCGGCGTAATCCCAGCCGCGCACCCGGAACATTTCGAGGCCAGTTTCGGTGGCGGTTCGCTGGAAACCGGCCATCACGGTGCTGATGTCGCTTTTGGTGAGCTGGTACGAATTGGGCACCGAAATGCCGTATTCATCGTCCCAAACCGAGAGCAGCATGGGCACTTGCAGCACCCCGGCGGCGTTCATGGTTTCCCAAAAAACGCCCTCGGCCGTGGCTCCGTTGCCGATGGTGCCGAAAGCGACCTCATTGCCCTTGTCTGAAAACTTGGCCAGATGTTGGATATCAGTATTTTGGCGGTACAGTTTTGAGGCATAGGCCAAGCCAAGCAGCCGGGGCATTTGCGCACCGGTGGGCGAAATGTCGGAACTGGAGTTTTTCATCGCCAGCAAATCCTTCCAACTGCCGTCGTCGTTGAGCGAACGGGTGGCAAAGTGGCCGTTCATCATGCGTCCGGCGGTGGCGGGTTCGGCCTCCACGTCAGTGTGGGCATAGAGTTGGGCAAAATACTCGTGCCACGTGTGTTCGCCAATCGCAACCATAAACGTCTGGTCGCGGTAGTAGCCCGAACGCCAGTCGCCCTTGCGGAAAGCCCGCGCCATGGCCAGTTGCGCCACTTCCTTGCCGTCGCCGAAAATGCCGAATTTGGCTTTTCCAGCAAACACTTCCTTCCTGCCCAGCAAGCTGGCTTGGCGGCTTTCGCAGGCGAGGCGATAATCACGCATGATTTCCTCCTTGTCCAGAGCCGGTGCGGTCAATGATTCGTTGGTGAGCAAGTGGATCAGGATTTAGGTTGAAGTGAAGTTGGTTCCGGGTTTGGGCTTTTTGAAAGATACTATTTCAGCCCCCCAGCCCCCGAAGGGGGAGAAGCCCCACCCCCGGCCCCTCCCCGAAAGGAAGGGGAGTTTTAAAAGCCCCCTCTTTCGGAGGGGGTTGGGGGAGGCTGTTGGGTTTCGCGTTTCCGGAACATACTATTTTCTGAAAGCATTTTCACGGGTCTTGCGCTTGAAAAACCGTGAACCGAACCGTTAGCGGCTAAATTAGCTAAAAACCCGTACCCGGCAAAACCTCCCCGCTTGCTTGAAAGCAACCGATGGTTTACTTTTATACGATTCGGTGCGCAAAACCGGTATATTTGCGGCATTACCAGTAAAATTATCCAAACATTCAATCGCATTGGACTATGAAAGTAAAATTTTTGGTTTTTTTAAGTTTTTTGGCATTTCCGATGCTGGAAGTCCGCGCCCAAGGTGTTCTCAAATTCACCAAGGACGCGCATGATTTCGGTGCCGTGGTTGAGGGCAAAATGGCCTCCCACGAGTTTGAGTTTGCCAATACCGGCAACGCCCCGATTGTGATTGCCAACGTGACCGCCTCGTGCGGCTGCACCACGCCATTCTGGACGCGCGAACCGGTACTGCCGGGCAAAAAAGGCAAAATCACGGCCTCCTACAACAGTTCGGGAAGGCCGGGAGCCTTCAACAAGAGCATCACCGTGAGCAGCAACGCCTCAGTTGCCAACGTGGTGCTGACCATCAAAGGCACAGTAAACCCCAAGCCGGAGGCCACGCCCGAGGAACTGGCCCGGTCGCCGGTTTTGCAGTTGCAAGCCACCGGCCACAATTTCGGCAAATTGGAAAAAGGGCAGACGGCCACCAAAAGCATGGCCTTCACCAACACCGGTAAAAGCGACCTGAGCATTAAAAATATATCGAGCAGTTGCGGCTGCGTCACGTTCAAAACATCCAAGCCGGTAGTGAAAGCCGGGGAAAAGGCGACGCTGGAATTGCGCTATTCGCCGCGCAACCTGAACCAGCAGAACGAAATCGTGACGGTTTTCACCAACGACCTGAAAACACCCACCCAAACGGTTGTGCTGCAAGCCAACGTAGTGGAAAGCCTGACGCAGCAAAGCATTGTGCGCGAACAAAAACCGGCGGTTCCGTTCCAGTAACCGGTCGCTCTCCTCTCTCAATGGAAACACAAAGCCCCGCTTACCGAAAGCCGGGGTTTTGCGTTTTCAAAAGATACTATTTTCCGGCACATTCCCTCCACTGCCAGAGAATTTATGGGTGGCAGACCATCCGGGAAAGCCCAAACCCGGAATGCGGCCCTGCGGAATGAAAATTCGCGTAACTTTCCGGCTCACCCAACCTTTGCACCGATGAACCGGGTTTCGGCTTTCCAAACCATACTATTTTTCGCGCTGGCTTTTCCGGCTTCCGTTTCGGCACAATACAACTATGCCGAAGCGTTGCAGAAAACCATGTTTTTCTACGAAGCCCAACGCTCGGGCAAAATGCCCGCCGACAACCGCATCGGGTGGCGCGGCGACTCGCACCTGCAAGACGGACGCGACTTTGGCATTGACCTTTCGGGCGGCTGGTACGATGCCGGCGACACGCCCAAATGGAACCCTACCATGGCATTTGCCGCTTCCACGCTGGCGTGGAGTGCGGTGGCTTACCCGAAAGGCTACCAACAATCCGGGCAAATGCCCTACCTGCTGGGCAACCTCAAATGGGTGGGCGACTATTTCATCAAGTGCCTGCGTTTCAAGACAATAGACGACTTGGCCTCGTACCGGATTTTTGTGGAAGTGGGAAATGCCGACAAAGAACACACAAGCTGGGCGGCCAACGAGGTGATGCACCTGCTGCACCCGCGCCGCCCGGCCCTGTATGCCGACGCGGAGGCTCCGGCCACATCCATTGTGGCGGCCATGGCGGCCTCGCAGGCAGTGTCGTCGGTGGTGTTCCGGCAGCATGGCGATGCCGCCTACGCGGACTTGCTGCTGGCAAACGCCCGCAAACTCTACGGTTTCGCCACCACTTACCAAGGCAACGGCAACGCCAAGAATGCCAAAGGCGAGATTGTGAAGCACACCGAATTTTATGACGACAACCGCTTCCAGGATCAACTGTGCCTTACGGCAATCTGGCTGGGGCGGGCCTTGCAGAAAACCGACCCCGGAGCCGCCAAGAAATATTTCGGCCAAGCCGAAACCTTTGCCCAACAATTCATCAGCCACGTGCCGGAGGCCAACTACATCTACAGCAACTACGATTTGGCGTGCTTCATCCTGCTGGCCGAGCAGTTTCCCGAAAACAAAATCTACCGCCAACACGCCGAAGCCTCTCTGGACCGGATTGAGCGGCTGCCCAAAAGTCCGGGCGGCCTAGCAAAACTGGCTTACGAGTGGGGTGCATTGCGGCACGTGAACAATGCCGCCTGGGTGTTTTTTGCCTACGCCGACCAACTGCCCGCCGGTGCGCAAAAGGAAAAATACCTGCGCTGGGCCAAAAGCCAACTCGACTATACGCTGGGCAGCAATCCGCAAAACCGGAGCTATCTGCTTGGTTTCCAACCCGCTGGCAAAACCGTGGTAAATACGCCGCACCACCGGTCGGCCTACGGCGCGTGGGCGGGATGGGAACACCTGAACCCGACCAAACCCGAATTCAGGCAGGTGGCGCGGCACACACTCTACGGCGGACTGGTGGGCGGCCCCGACTGGACGGACACGTACAAGGGCGAAGCCAGCGATGCGGCCCGCACCGAAACCGCATTGGACTACAACGCCGGTATCACGGCCAGTTTGGCGCGGATGGCCGAGAAAACGGGTGGCAGACCGTTGCCGGATTTCCCGCCCAAAACCAAGCCCGACAACGGCTGTTTTGTGGAGGCCGCTGTTGCCGGCATAAGTTCGCAAGGCGTGGAAATAAGGGCGCGGCTCAACAACCGTTCGTCGTATCCGGCCAAGGCCAGGTTTGGCCTTTCGTTCAGATACTATTTCCAAGCCGGGCCCGAGGCAAAAGTCGAAGCCGAACTGCTGGAAGGCGACGGCGCGACAATCAGCCAGCCCGTGCGGTACCAAGGCAACGTGTTTTTCGTGGCCGTTTCATTCAAAGGCACACCCATTTTCCCCGGCGGACTGGATCCCGACCACAACTGGCGGCCTTTTTACCGCAAGGAGGCCACATTCCGGCTCAAAAGTTCCGGCACTTGGAACAACGCCGATGACTGGTCTTTCAAGGGCGTAGCCGGTGAAGGCAAAGAGCCGACCAGGGCGGTACAAATCAGTGTGTGGGACGGCGGTCAGAAACTGATTGGATCGGAGCCGCCGAAAAAACCTTGAATCGGTTTCACCATAGAAAAAAATAGCATCCCCCGGAAATGCAAAACCTCCTTTTCCGGGTAGAAAAGGAGGTTTGGATGCTTACATACGGCAACCGGGAAATTAGTAACTGGCAAGCGAAAGGCAGATGATGCCGATGATTGTACTGATGGCCACCGCCAGCGCAACAGAAGTTGCGAAAACCAGCGATACACCCACGCGAATTCTGTTGACTGGCTGAAGCATAACGGTAAGGATTTAAGTAAAGTATATAAGCTACTATTGTTGATAAAACCACTGACTGTCAATTGTTTCGCCTTAACACTGGCATCCGGGTTTTTGTTCACACACCTTAATACGGTTGGACGGCGCAAAGGTAAACAGCCCAAAAACTTACATACGTATTTTCGGCCGGATATGGGTTTCTTCCGGCTTTCCCCCGGCTTTTCAGATACGTATCTGAGCCTCCGAATGTTCGGGATTCATGGCAGAACGATGGTATTGCCTGCCATGTTTTAACGGGCGGATAAAAAACCGTGCCAAGCAGGGAAACGGCGGCGGCGCGTGGCTCCGCCTTTCGTCCGGCCATTTGAAATCGCGGGACTCGGATTGGGCGGCGGTTGGGTTTTCAAGGCGGCTATTTGTATATTTGACCCTTTGACCGATCAAAAAAAACCGCGTACGCGCCGCTGAAAATATGAATTTCTCCGAAGTCATTCTCCAAAACCCAATCTTGGAAACCCTGTCGGAAACCACCCGGCAAGCGGGCATTGAAAGCTACGTGGTGGGCGGGTTTGTGCGCGACTTGCTGCTCAAACGCCCGTCGAAAGACATTGACGTGGTGTGCTTGGGAGATGGCAACGGCATTGCGCTGGCAAAAAAATTCGGCGAAGCCAACGGACAACACACGGAAGTGGCGGTTTTCAAGAATTTCGGCACGGCCCACCTGAAAACCGGCGGCTGGGAAGTGGAGTTTGTGGGAGCCAGAAAGGAATCGTACCGGCAGGAATCGCGCAAGCCGGTGGTGGAAAACGGCACGCTTGAGGACGACCAGAACCGCCGCGACTTCACCATCAACGCCATGGCCATCAGCCTGAACGACAGCAGCCTGGGCGAGTTGATTGACCCGTTCGGCGGTGTGCAGGACTTGAAGCGCAAGCTCATCCGTACGCCGCTCTCGCCCGAGGCCACCTTCTCCGACGACCCGCTGCGCATGATGCGGGCCATCCGGTTTGCCAGCCAGCTCAACTTCGACATTGATCCGGACACCTTCGATGCCATTGTGCGCATGAAGGAACGCATCAGCATTGTGTCGCCCGAGCGGGTGATTGACGAACTGAACAAAATCGTGCTATCGGTGATGCCCTCCTACGGCTTCAAACTGCTGTACCACTGCGGGTTGCTGCAAATAATTTTCCCTGAACTTACCGAACTGCAAGGCGTGGAAACGCACGATGGCAAAGGGCACAAGGATAATTTCTACCACACGCTGCAAGTGCTCGACAATCTGTCGAAACACACCGACGACTTGTGGCTGCGCTGGGCCGCACTGCTGCACGACATTGCCAAGCCCGCCACCAAACGCTTTGATACCCGCGTGGGCTGGACGTTTCATGGGCACGAAGATGTGGGCGCGCGAATGGTGCCCGGCATTTTCAGGCGCATGAAACTACCCATGGACGGCAAGATGCGCTTTGTGCAGAAACTTGTGCGCCTGCATTTGCGCCCCATCGCGCTGGTTCGCGAAACCGTGACCGATTCGGCGTTGCGCCGGTTGCTGTTCGAAACGGGTGAAGACTTGGAAGCCCTGATGATGCTGTGCCGCGCCGACATTACCTCCAAAAACAACGATAAAGTCAAAAAGCACATTGAAAACTTCAACCGCGTGGAGCGACGGCTGCTTGAAGTGGAGGCCAGCGACAATATGCGCGTTTTCCAGCCGGTGGTTACGGGCGAGGTGATCATGGAAACCTTCGGGCTGCCGCCATCGCGCCAAGTGGGTGAGATAAAAACCGCCATCCGCGAGGCAATTCTGGATGGCAAGCTGCGCAACGAATGGGACGAAGCCTACCCGTTCATGCTGCAGTTGGCGGAAAAAATGAACCTGAAACCAGTGGCCTTGCCGGATGGAAAGCAGCCCTCGCATGAACCATCGGCTCCGTGAAATAGTATCTTTTAAAAACCCGAAACCCTCCCCTGCCCAAGATTGGCACACTATTTTACCATCACTGCAGGGTTTACAATACCCGGAAAATCATTTAATGTCACCTTCCCGTTTTGGTGTTCTGGAAACAACGCATATATTTGGGCGCATCAGAGAGCCCCGCTGCATGGCAGCCGGACAAGTGGAACCTATCTGTTTTTAAATTATATTTTTTCAATCCAAACCATTTTCCAATCCCAATCCATGCGTATGAAAAAGGCAAAACAAACCCTTGCGCGTTTCATCGGAACCGCATTTGCGGCCGCTTTCCTGCTGGCAAACACCGTTTCCGCGCAAACACAACCCGCGCTGCAACCCGCCCAAGGCGCGCAAATGAGCCAACCCGACGCGCTGCCCCAGGCTTCCGCACCGGTGGTTGTTGAAACGGCCCCCAACACTGCGGAAAAAGCAGTCAAAAAAGCCCCCCAACTGGCAATGCCCGCCAATGCGACCGAAAAGCAGGCGAAACAGATTGTCAAAGTGAATGCGGCCCTTGCCAAAGCCACTGAAAAACAGGCGGCTGTCGAGGTGAAGCAACCGGGTACACTGCAAAAGGCGGTAGCCCGGATGGAAATGAAAAGACTGAGCAAAAAACTTGACAAAATGGGCGTGGAGAAAACCACCGAAATCAAGGAAATGGAATCGAAATCAGCCGCCCAAGCGTTGGATACCCTGACCTTGGTGGGATTGATTCTGGCCATTATCGGCTTGATTTTCCTTTTGGCTGTGGATGGAACCCTCGGAGCCATATTCCTCGTCATTGGCTTGGTGCTGCTGCTGATAGGCTTGGTCAACAACAACTGAGAAACCATTGCCAACCAACAAAAAAGCCTTTCCGGTGCGGAAAGGCTTTTTTGTTGGTGTTTCCGCAGGGCGGGTTTCCGCTTTTGAAAATATACTATTTTGCAGGGAAAAAATTATCGCGTGCAATTTTTCACTTTAAACAGGCAACCAAATGGATATGGATTTGAAGAAGATTTTCGGTGCCGTACTCACCGTGTTGGGTATCGGCGTGGTGCTTTTTGCCTGCGCCGCATTCCTGTCGGATGGCAGGCCGACGCTCGGGTTTTCGGTGACCAAAGGCGAATCGGCGGTGCCGTTCGTAGTGGGTCTGGTGTTCCTGCTGGCGGGCGTGAGCCTGATACGGTCTACGGGAACCCGCAACTGACGCGCCGGCAGGCCCGCGCCAAGCACAAGCCCGAAAGGATGCACATCCTTGCGGGCTTGTCATTTCCAGTCATCATGGGCCAATCCTCGCAAAAAGGCGGCTCCCAAACCGTAAAAGTGGCGGGTTTCGGGGCTGTGGAGGATACTATTTTGAATGGAGAATTTGATCGGCACACGTTTCAAGTATCAAAACCGAAATAGTATCGCCCAAAAAGCCCGAACCTGCACTTTACCAAGGCAATGTCCAGGCGCAAAATCCGCATTCGCGCCTGTCATTCTGTCACTTTTTGTCGCAAACGCTTTACGCTCCCCCTTTCGGATGTGGCAGAACCGGATTTGAGAAAAATATACAAGATACTGAAAACAAGCATCTTATAAAATAATAATAGACTAAAAATCACAGATTGGAAGACCGGAAACCCGGTTGTGGCACACGGCTTGTAAGGGTAAGGAAAGCGAATAAAACCGTACACACACCAATCACCAAACAGCGATACAACCATGGGAAAAATTATCGGTATTGACTTGGGCACCACAAACTCGTGTGTGTCGGTAATGGAAGGCAACGAACCCGTTGTGATTCCGAACAGCGAAGGCCGCCGCACCACGCCGTCGCTGGTGGCGTTTTTGGACAATGGCGAACGCAAAGTGGGCGACCCGGCCAAACGCCAAGCCATCACCAACCCCAAAAACACCATCCAGTCCATCAAAAGGTTCATGGGCAAGCGTTTCTCGGAAGAGAAAACGGAGACCGGACGCGTGACCTACCAAGTGGAGCAAGGCCCCAACGACACGCCCCGCGTGCGCATTGGCGACCGGCTCTACACGCCGCAGGAAATATCGGCGATGATCTTGCAGAAAATGAAATCAACCGCCGAGGATTACTTGGGCACTACCGTGACCGAGGCGGTGATTACGGTTCCGGCGTATTTCAATGATGCCGAACGCCAAGCCACCAAGGAAGCCGGCGAGATTGCCGGACTGACCGTGAAACGGATCATCAACGAACCGACGGCGGCTGCCTTGGCATACGGCTTGGACAAGAAAAACCAAGAAATGAAAATCGCCGTGTTCGATTTGGGCGGCGGCACGTTTGACGTTTCCATCCTGGAACTCGGCGACGGCGTGTTTGAAGTGAAGTCAACCGACGGCGACACGCACTTGGGCGGCGATGACTTTGACCAGAAAATCATTGATTTCCTGGCCGATGAGTTCAAGAAAGACCACCCGACCGTGGATTTGCGCAAAGACCCGATGGCCCTGCAACGCCTGAAGGAAGCGGCTGAAAAAGCCAAAATCGAATTGTCGAGTTCCACGCAGACCGAGATAAATCTGCCCTACATCATGCCGATTGATGGCATCCCGCAGCACTTGGTGCGTTCGCTGACCCGTGCCCGCTTCGAGCAACTCTGCGACGACCTGATCCAGCGTACTTTGGCTCCGTGCCGCAGTGCCATGAAAAACGCTGGCATGACCAATTCCGACATTGATGAGGTGATCTTGGTGGGCGGCTCCACGCGCATTCCGCGCATCCAAGAGGAAGTGGAGAAATTTTTCGGCAAGAAGCCTTCCAAGGGTGTAAACCCGGACGAAGTGGTGGCCGTGGGCGCGGCAATTCAGGGCGGCGTGCTGACGGGCGAAGTGAAAGACGTGCTGCTGCTTGACGTAACACCGCTTTCGCTGGGCATTGAAACACTGGGTGGCGTGTTTACGCGGCTCATTGATGCCAACACCACGATCCCGACCAAGAAATCGGAGAAATTCTCGACTGCATCGGACAACCAGCCTTCCGTGGAAATCCACGTGCTGCAAGGCGAACGCGAAATGGCCAGCGGCAACCGCACCATCGGGCGTTTCCACTTGGATGGCATTCCGCCCGCCCCACGCAGCGTGCCGCAGATTGAAGTGACCTTCGATATTGATGCCAACGGCATCCTGCACGTGTCGGCCAAAGACCAGGGTACGGGCAAGGAGCAGAAAATCCGTATCGAAGCCTCGTCCGGACTGACGGATGCCGACATTGAGCGGATGCGCAACGAAGCCAAAGCCAATGAGGAAACCGACCGTGTGGAAAAGGAAAAAGTGGAGAAAGTGAACGCCGCCGACTCGCTGATTTTCCAGACCGACAAGCAACTCAAGGATTACGGCGATAAACTGTCGGAAGGCAACAAGACGGCCATCGAATCGGCTTTGGCTGATTTGCGCACTGCCCACGGCACCCGCGACATTGCCGCCATTGATGCCGCCATGGAAAAGCTGAATACCGCCTGGCAGGCTGCCTCGCAGGAAATGTACAACGCTGCCGGTGCCGACCAAGGCGCAAATCCGGGACAGGGCGCAAATCCCGGCCAAGGTCAGCCCAACGGCGATGCCAATGGCAAGGATGAGGTGACTGACGTGGATTATGAGGAAGTGAATAAGTAAGCTGTCACAGCTTAGTTACGTTATATAAAACCCGCTGCCCGCCAAGGCAGCGGGTTTTGCGTTTTCAGCGGATACTATTTTAGATCGGTTGTTTGTCAAGGAATCAATTCTGCCGCCTTAAAATAGTATCTTTAAAAACAGCCAAACCGCCCCGAAAACAAAATTCCGCCAGCATCGGTTTGAGGCGGTTCTCCGATTTAAAATTAATTACGAAAAAAATCGTAGGAAGATTTGCTTGTACGAATTCTTTCGTAGTATATTTGAATACGAAATGATTCGTAGCAAAAATAGTATCTGGAATTTATGTCAAACCCCATCCCCAAGCCCACCGAATCCGAGTTGGAAATCCTGCAAATACTGTGGCAGAAAGGCAGTGCCACCGTGCGCGAGGTACACGAGGAACTGTCCAAGAACAAGGATTCCGGCTACACCACCACGCTGAAAATCATGCAGATCATGACCGAAAAAACCTTGGTGAGCCGCAACGAAACCAACCGCACGCACATTTATACGGCGGCAGTACCCGAGGAAGCCATGCAGCAGACCTTGCTCGACAGGTTCATTGACACAGCGTTCCGTGGCTCGGCCATGAAACTGGTCATGCAGGCACTAGGCAACCACGAAACATCGGCGGATGAACTGGCCAAAATCCAGCAATTGATTGACCGGATGCACCCGGATAAGTAACCGCCCTTCCGCAAACCGCTTTTCACCTTTCCAGCCACCATAAAAAACCCTTGGAAACCATGTTCCGCATCCTCCCCCCCACCTTCACCGAAGCCATCGGCTGGACGCTGCTCCATTCGCTGTGGCAGGGCACGCTGATTGCGTTTTTGCTCGGCATTTTACTGGCAGTCATGCACCGCAGGTCGGCGCAGGCGCGGTACGTGGTGTCCATGGCCGCGCTGCTCACCTTGCTGGCCGCCGCCGCCGCCACGTTTTGCACCCTGTATTTTGCGGGCGGCCACGCACCGGCGGGCTTATCACAACCGCCAATGCAGCCAATGGTACTGCAAGCACCACTGCCTGGCGGTGCAGTTGCGCCGTCCGCGCTGCCGTCAAACCTCACGTTCAGCGGGGCGGTGACGCATTACGTCGGTCAGCATTCGCCGCTGATTGTCTTGGCATGGATGACCGGAATCTTGGTGCTGATGCTGCGTTTTGCGGGCGGCCTGGCGTATGTACACCGCCTGAAACGGCACCAGACCGCCGCCATCCCGAACCACTGGCAGCTAAAAGCCAGCATTCTTGGCCGCGAGATCGGGTTGCGGCGTTCGGTGCGGGTTTTGGAATCGGCGTTGGTCAAAGTGCCGGTGGCCATCGGATACCTGAAACCTGTGATTTTGCTGCCCGCAGGCACATTCATCGGCCTGCCACCGCAGCAGTTGGAAGCGGTGTTGGCCCATGAGCTGGCGCATATCCTGCGCAACGATTACTGGGCCAACCTCTTGCAGTCGCTGGTCGAAATCCTGTTTTTCTACCACCCGGCCTTGTGGTGGATGTCGGGCTTGGTGCGGCGCGAACGCGAACACTGCTGCGACGATATTGCGGTGCGCACCTGCGGCGACAGCCTCACGTTTGTCCAAGCCCTTGCCCGCTTGGAAACCATACAATCGGCTCCGCGCCTGGCCTTGGCAGCCAATGGCGGCAAAGGTTCCTTGTTGTCGCGGGTGCAGCGGCTGCTGCAACCCGCGCCGCAAAAGCCCACTTTCAGCGAAGGTTTCGTAATGTCCGGCATTTTGTTTGCTTGCCTTTTGGCAGTTTCGTCCGGTGCTTTCGCCAACCTGAACGCCTCACCGCTGGCGCAAACCGTCCCGCAAAATAGTATCTTCCCGAAAGGCCAAACCCCCGGTTCGGCAGACACGCCGGCCCGAACCACTTCCTATTCCACTTTCACCGACACCAACAAGGTGATCCGAGAACTGGTGATTGTGAAAGACCGGAAAGGCAAGGTGCTTGAGGTGAGCATTGACGGCAAAAAACTATCCAAGGCAGAATTGGAAAACTACCGGCCGGTTATGGCGCAAAAGCTGAAGGAAATGGCGGCGGATAAACAATCGGAGGAAATGAAAGTACATACGGATGTGGATATCCGTTTAGAAACAGAGGTGGAAACGCCAATAGACGTGGATTTGCAACCGCCCGCACCGCCGCGCCCTTTTTCCGCTCCGCGCCCGGTTCCTGCGCCGAATATGCCACCCATGCCGCCTGTGCCGCCCTTCGCTCCGCCATTTCCATTCGATGATGAAATGAGCGAAAAAATGGAAAACCTGCATGAGCAAATGGAAGGATTGCGCGAAAAACTCGGAGATATGGATGAAAACGAAACCCCGGACACGAAAAAAATGGCGGAACTAAATAAAAAGCTGCAAGAATTGACACGTGAGCAAAGCCGGTTGCTTTCGGAAAGCCAAGCAAATGCGGACAAGCAATACCAACGGCAGATGAAGGAATATTCGGAGCAGATGAGGGAACAAGTGGAAGAATACGAGGGGCAAATGCGCGAATACGCCGAAGAAATGAGGCGCTACGAAAGCGACATTCGCGGATCAGGTTCGAGTCGGAACCGTATTTGGGAAAACGAACATATCTTGGAAGACCGACGTTCGACAGCGCGGCAAATGGAAATAGAAACCAAAAGAATCCAAGGCACCGCCAAAAGGAATCTGGAAACAGCCGCCCGTAACCAATCGAAAAATTTTGAGGCGCACGAAAAAGCAATGGAAGCCCACGCAAAAGCAATGGAAGCCCACGCAAAATCCATGGTTGAACATGAGAAATCCATGGTTGAACACAAAAAATCAATGCGGGACATGAAGCGGGTGGTAACCGAACTGCAAAAAGACGGCTTGGCAGCCGAAGGAAAACCGTTCGAATTCAAGATAAACGCTGGAGAAATGCGAATCAACGGCAAAAAACAACCGCCAGCCTTGTTCGAAAAATACCGGAAAATGGTGGAGCAGCAACTGGAACGTTCCTTCAAACTCAATGAATTGAAAGACGGACAGTGGTTTATCATTCAATCCGATGCCAAGGGTAGTTCGTCCATGCACCGGGAATCATTTCGCAACCAGAAAACCCGCGCGGAAGAGACCCGCTTGGAAAGCACACCGCACAAAAGCACGCTTTTCGTTGAATTTTACAACTTTGACCCGGTGAAAAAGCAACCCTCGAAAGATGGCTGCTGATAATTGATTTCCGGCAGCCACCACTTGCGCCAAATCCCAACCCGCCACGGGCCGGGGTTTGGCGTTTTCAAAGGATACTATTTTTTCTGTGGGCCGTGAACGGTTGGCCGTGGACTATTTCATACCTTTGCGGCCAACTTACTTAACAACACAACCCACCGCATGGCGCAAATATCGGATATTTCAAAAGGCACATTCCTGCGTTACAACAATGAATTGGTGCAGGTAGTCGAGTACGAACACCGCACGCCCGGCAACTTGCGGGCTTTTTACCAAGTGAAAATGCGCAACGTGCGCAACGGCAAACTGGCCGAAAACCGTTTCCGCCCCAGCGAGGAATGCGAGATAGTGCGCGTGGAAACCCGCGACTACCAATACCTTTACCGCGAAGAAAACAATTTCGTATTCATGGACAGCGAGACGTTCGACCAGATTTACGTGCCCGAGGCAACCATTGAAAATGCGGATTTAATCAAGGAAGGCATGGTTGTGAAAATTGCTTTCGACGACCAGACACCCATTTCCGCCGAACTCCCCAACAGCGTGGAAATGGAAGTGACCTACACCGAACCCGGCCTGCAAGGCGACACGGCCACCAAAACCCTGAAACCCGCCACCCTCGAAACCGGCGCAGTCATCACCGTGCCGCTGTTCGTAAACATCGGCGACAAGATTAAAATAGACACCCGTACCCGCAGCTATGTGTCAAGGGTGAAGTAAACAACGGCCTCCCCCCCGGCCCCTCTCCGAAGGAGATGGGAGAAAAACTCCCCCTCTTTCGGAGGGGGTTGGGGAGCTGGGCTTTTACAGCATTTCCATCAGTTCGCGCAGCGAGTGGATTTCGTGGGTGGGTTTTGCCTGGTGGGCAATGCGGTTATGGTTGTAGAAAACGTGGTCCATTCCGGCATTCTCAGCACCGGCGATGTCGGCCCGCAGGCTGTCGCCAACCATCAGGCAATCAGCGGGTTGGGCACGCGCACAAGTGCGGGCGAAGTCAAAAATCTCGCGGTTAGGTTTTTGGCAGCCCGCCCGCAGCGAAGTAATGATTTCACTGAAATACCCGTCAATGCCCGCCGTGCGCAGCTTCACCGATTGCACATCGTCGAAGCCATTGGTGATGATGTGGAGCCTGTAATTTACTTTCAAATACTCCAGCAGTTCCTTGGCGTGCGGCATCAGGTGCGGCTTGCGGGGGGCCAGTTGGATGTAATCTTGCTGCAAGGCGGCGCAAATCGCGGTACCGCGCAGGCCCAACGCCTTGAATACCAACGGAAACCGCGTTTGCCGAAGCTCCTCTTGGGTAATCTCCCCATCACTATACCGATCCCAAAGCGCATAGTTGACCTCATGGAAACTGTCCACGAAAACCCGGACTTCCAAGCCGAAACCCGCATCCAGCCGGTGCCGGTCAAAAATCTCCCGCACGGCCTCGCTTGAGTTGCGCTTGGAGTCCCAGAGCGTATCGTCCAGATCAAAGAAAATGTGTTTGTAACGCATACGGAAAGGAAGAGCCTCCCCTAAATCCCCTCCGAAAGAGGGGACTTTATAAACGGGTGGGTTTGGCATTTTTGAAAGATACTATTTTCAGGAAACGGGAACGCAGGTCAGACACTGCGTGTCAGACCGGAACCGCATATCGGCTTTCAAGAGAACAAACGGGTTTGGGCTTTTTGAAAGATACTATTTTCAAGTGCATCACCGGTGCCCTCGCTTGGAGCGAGGGCACCGGTCAGGAGCCTGTTGCCAGCCGTTCCACTATGCGGTCGGCAATGAGGTGTTCCTCCACGATTTCCTTCACGTCCGAGAGTTGCACGTTACCGTAGTACACGCCTTCGGGATACACCACCATGGTCGGCCCGAACGCACACGCATCCAAACACCCGGCACTTTGCGCGCGAATTTCCATTTGCAGGCCACGGTCTTTCAATTCCCGCTTGAATTCCTCCACCAGTGCCATGCCACGCGCCGCGCCACACGATTTTTTCGGTGCTTCCTTTTGGTTCGTACAGATGAAAACGTGTTTTTTGAATTTCATGGATTGATGGGTTTATGACTGTAAAATAGCGCCTCCGAAAAAGGTTTTTTTTGCTCCCCCTTCGGGGGTTGGGGGCCGGGCCGTTTATTCAATGGGCCGCAGCCGGAACTGTGCCATGTATTGGCGGCTCCGGTGCAGTTTATTAACGGCCAATTCGCGGTTTGAATACAATATCCGGTACGTTTCCGAGTCGTTTTGCAGCGTCGCGTCCTTGGCCATGTACTGGAACAACTGCCCGATGATTTCCGTAAATTCATCTTTCAGGTAATAGTACACCCACTGGTCAACTTTTTTGAAACTCAGCAGTCCGGCATTTTTCAGGTAAATCACGTGGCGCGAGGTTTTGGCCTGCGTGAAATCCAGCACCTGTTCCATGTCCGAGACGCACATCTCCGTGTTTTCATAGAGCAAATGCAGTATTCGCACCCGCGACTCATCGCTGAAAGCCTTGAATAACTGGCTGCCGAACGGAAGCGTGAAGTTTTTTAGTTTCATGCGTTGAATAGTGCGTAAAAATAGGTCTGGCCGCCTGCCAATCAGCCAATCACCTTGGCCGGATTGCCAAATACCGTGGCTCCGGGCTTTATGTTGTCAACCACCACCGAACCGGCTCCCACGCGGGCGTTTTTGCCGATGGTGATGCCGGGCACCACCGCCACGCCGCCACCAATGTACGCCCCCTCCTCCACGACCACACCGCTGCCCACCACGCTGCCACTGCCGATTTGCACAAAATCACCGATAATGGCTTGGTAATCAACAATGCAACCCGCGTGCAGGATGCAATGGCTGCCCAGCCCCGCCGCCGCATTGACCACCACCCCGGCACTGACCAGATTGCCATGGCCGATGGCCGCCGATGACGCAACGTATGCCTGCCGGTGAATCGCGTTGACGGGCATCACCTTGCGGCGTTCCAGCAGCAAGTCAACCAAGTGGCGGCGGTATTTATTGTCGTCAGAGGCCACAAACGCCTCGCATTTCTTGCCAATCAGCTTCAAAAAGCCATCGTCGTCGGTGCCGCCCAGCACGGCTATGTCCATGATGTCGGTGTTGTGCAGTTTCTCGTCATCGTCCAGAAAGCCGAAAACCACCACCTCATTGCCCTGAAAAATATCCAGCGCAACCCTGCCCAAGCCGCCGCCGCCAAAAATGATAACCGGATTCTCCATGCTTACAAAAGATCAGGAATGATATGATTCACTATTTTTTCAATTCAAATACCCGTGCCTGCCCGTCGTCATACACCAGCCGGTAGTCAGCGGCAGGCAACCCGCCGGGAAAACGGTTGCTTTGGTGCACCACCACAAAGTTATATTTTTTCCGCGCCAAAAACCGATCCATCCCCACATCTAACTCAATGGCACGTGCATTGGTTTCGTACGCAAACCGGATGCAGAGGCCGTATTCGTAATATTGCACGAAAATACGGTCGGCACGGTGTTCGTAAAGCCAGTTGCTCACCCCGTCCAGACTATTGTAAATGCCCCGGCCCTGCGGGGAAGACAATTGACGGAAATCCGTCAGGCAAAAGCCCGCATACCCGAAAACCGCGATAAGTGCAATTGCGGAATAGTATCTTTTGAAAAGGCCAAACCTGCGTGCTAACAGCGCGAACGCCAGCCACTGCAACGGGAAAACATACACCAGCACGCGGCCATACAGCAGTATTTTCTGCACAAGAACCACCGGAACCACCACCCAGAGGCAGCACAGATACAGGGCAAGCCAATGTTTTTCGATGGAAGGAATCTTTCTTGAAAGGACAACGAACACAGCTATCAAACTGAAAGCCAGCGTTATGCACCACGAAAACGGCGAGTCGTGCCAGAGGGTTCGGCTGCAATCGGCCAAGTTCGGGGCGATGTTTTTTTTGAAATCAAGCCACGGCAGCGGAGCCACCCAGGCGTTGCCCGAAACCGAGTGCCAGCCGTTGAACACGCAAACCGGCAGGTACAAGACAAAAACCCCAACCGCGACCAAGGCGGCAAGAAACAGGAAATTTGCCAGTGGCAAGTATTTCCGTTTCCATGAAAAATACAATACCGTATACACGCACATTCCGGCAAAAGGATACAGGAAAACCGGAACCGTGTAGAAACCCAAAATACTGCTGGTCACGAAAATGGTGGCATAAAGGGGTTTCGTGTTTTGTAAGGATACTATTTTCACCAGGCTGAAACAGGCCACGATAGTCCAGCCGAGCATTAGGCCGTAGCCGCGCCCTTGGATTCCGTAGCCGAACACCACCGGCGTGAAGGCCAAAAGTGCGGTGGCAAAGATGGCGACACCAAACGAAAAATAGTATCTTGCCGAAAGCCAAAACCCGGCCAACGCCGCCATGCCAAACAACAGCGAGGGCAGGCGCAAAACCAGCAGCGGGCTGGCCAGAAAAGCATCGCTGATGTTGCAGAGCAGCGAAAAAAGGATGTGGTTGTTGGGATTGGGATAATACGCCGCCGAAACCGCCCAGCCCTTGCGCACGAAATACAAGTACGTGAACCGTTCGTCCACGTGCAGCGGCAGGCGGAACAGGAAATACAACCGACTGGCCAGCACCGCCGCGAAAAGCAGGCCGACCGCAAGCCTTTCCGTTTGCGAAGTCCGCCGCCACAACCCACGGATGGCCGATGCGGTGCGGGCCGATCCGGCTTGGGTTGCCATTACGAAAAACGGGACGCGCCGCCACGCCACAACCACGATGGCAACGGCCAAAACCGCCAATGGCAGGCTTGCGTGGCGCACCAACGCAAAACGTTCGGGAGTGAGCAGCATTTGCCGGAACCGTGCCAGTTTTTCGGGCTGCCCGTAGCCCCGGAAAATGAGTTCGGTGAATGTTTCGTAAGGCAGGAAAAGAAATGAGATACTGACCGCCGCCAAAACAGCCGCCAAAAGCAACATTACCAGACGGATGACAGATACCATGTTATTCTTGCGGCGACGCGCAGTTTGAGTTGTGGTGGTTGAGGGTTTTTATACTGCCAATCGAAAAATCCTGCGGATTTTTGCGCAAGCTAAAGCGTGCGCTACCGCGATGCAATTATTTCATCATCCTTCACGGAAAAGCTTCATGTCCCGAACCGCAAAAACCTTTATAACACTCACACTGGTTTTGGTCTTGCTGCCATTTGTGCTGCAAACCGACCTGTATCCGCTGTTCCGTCTCGGAATGTTTGCCGAGCCGGTCAAGCGTGCGGTGCAAACAGAAACCTTTGCCCTGCGGATTGTTGACCATGCCGGCAACCAGCGCATTATGCCGCCCGCCGAAATGCGTTTGGGCAGCCTCGCCTACCTGATGCGCAACCATTATTACCGCAACCAAGCCGACACACTGCTGGCGCGGCTGCACCGGATCTACCAAAAACCGGTGCCGCCACAAACGCCCATCCGTCAGTGGCAGTTGCTGCGCATAACCAGCAAGGTGGCGCGTTACCGGCCAGATACGGTTGTGGTGGCGCGGCTTGAGGTGCGGACGCGAAAAACCGCAAAACCGCATGAATAGGAAAGGATACGTTTTTTGGCTGGCGGGCTGGCTTTCGGCCGCGCTGCTGTATGTTTGCTGGCTGCGCGGACTGGTGCCGCAAGTTTTCCACGGCACCGCCCCGGCTTGGTTCACGGCCATTGTCAACTGGACATACCCGCGTTTTGGAGTGGAGAAGCACCGTTTTGAACTGGCCTTTTTCGTGCGCCACGCCGACCAGATTGTAATCCGCCTTGGGTTGGTGAATGCGGCATCACTGGCTTTGGTGTTTGCGTCTAACCGTCATGCGTCCGTGCGCCAATACTGGGCTGATTTTTGGAACCTGCGCGTTTCGGCCGCGCAAATGCGGTTGTACCGCGTTTTTTTCTATGCAGGCATCCTTTTTTTTTCCTACGACTGGTACATTGGCTTGGCAAACCTGCACCGTGCCGCCACCTTCTACCAGCCCTTGCCACTGTTACGGCTGCTGCACCTGCCCTTTCCGCCGCCGTGGCTTTCGGGCTTGCTTTGCGGGTTGCTGGCTGCCAGCACGTTACTGGTGGTTTCGGGTTTCCAGAAGATACTATTTTCCACGGTTGCGGCGGTGTTGTTCACGCTGTTGCAAGGCTGGCTGTTGAGTTTCGAGAACATAGACCACGCCTTTGCACCCATGACCTACGCGCTGTGGCTCATGCCGCTGGTGCTGCGCCAGCACGAAAAAAACGAGCCGCTGTGGGCACTGCAACTGCTCCGGCTGGTTGTCGGGCTGGTGTATTTGCAAGCCGGACTGGAAAAACTATTAGTGGGGGGCTGGGAGTGGCTCTCACCCGATACGTTTCGCAATTACCTGCACCTGCACCCCACGGCGTTGGGCGGCTGGGTGGCCGCGCAACACTGGCTGTGCGTGGTGCTGCCGCTGGGGGCGTTGCTGTTTCAGTTGGGCTTTGTCAGCGTGGTTTTTGCGCCCCGGCTGCGGTGGCTTTTCCTGCCCGCCGGGGTGCTGTTTCACGCAGGCACTTACGCGCTGATGCACGTGGGCGGCTACGTGAATGCGTGGGTGTGGCTGTACGTGCTTTTCATCTGAAACGGCGGACGACAAAATCGGGCCGCGCGGAGTAGAGACGTTGCACGCAACGTCTTCCGCGCAACATTTGCGGCTGGCGACATTTTATTGCCAACAGTGACCCGGCACATGAGACGTTTCAGTGCAACGTCTCTACAAGATTAAACGGCAAACGCAAAACGAGTTTGGGCTTTCGGAGAGATACTATTTTGCCAAAGCCGCACGGCAGGTCAGACACTGCGTGTCAGACCGGAATCGCTCATCGGCCTCCAAGAAGAACGAGGGGGTTTGGCATTTTTGAAAGATACTATTTTCCAACAACCTCACCCCCGGCCCCTCCCCTGCTGAGAGGGGAGCGGAGGCTCCTTTTTCACCCCTCTCAGCAGGAGAGGGGCCGGGGGTGAGGT
>JAYWIH010000155.1:0-8497 GCA_043789005.1 Sphingobacteriales bacterium | reverse complement strand
TGTTTTTTCTGCGGTGTGGGCGGGCCGGAAACGGTGGTGGAAGTGGAGGCCCGCACGCCCATCAAACAGTCGGACAAGCCGATCCGCATCCGGGGCACACTGGTGCTCAACGACACCAACGCGGAGAAAATGGTGTACATCGTGACCGGTGCGGAACTGGTGGAGGACTGATCCGGGCGGGTTTGGGCGTTGTGGAAGATACTATTTTGGTTCGCGCGCCAGAGACGCGAAGCCTTACCACCCCGGTTATAAATCGGTGCGGGCGGCGGCGGTGGTTCTTGTAGAGACGTTGCACCGCAACGTCTTTGTTTCCAGTGAAAACAGTTCCTGACAACGCGGTTGCCATATAGGGATTGCGCCGGAGACGTTGCACTGCAACGTCTCTACGGGAATTTTAACTGGACATGACGGGTTTGGGTTTTTTTAAAAATACTATTTCGGCTTTCATTCCTCAAAAACCCTTTCCGCATTTTCAAGTTGGTAAACCATGCGTTCCGGGTCGGTTTCGTTCAACACCAGCCTGCCCCGGAACACGAGTCTTTTCATCAGGTAATTCGCTTTTTTGGCCGGATGCACCTCCACTATCGATTCGGGGCCGGCACCGCCGCAAAAAAAACAGCTTTGCACCGGATACGCCGAAAGAATGAGCGTGCCCGCCGAGCCGTGCAAATCGGTGGGGATCAGGTAGCCGCCAATGGTGACGCTTGTGCCGTTTAGTGCCCGGATGCGCGGGCTGAATTGGAGCCGCGCACCGGCATCCGAAAGGCTTTCGGGCAGCCGCCAAGTCATCTCCGACAGGATTTTCCAGATGCCTTCCGGCGGCAAACCGGCCGCTTGGCGCGCCGGGGTCAGGTTGTCCACGGCCACCAACGCCCCCAGAAACAGCACCGCCGCCACCGAATGGCCGGGCCGCGCTGGGGCGGTTCCGGGCGGTTTGCGCTGCCGAGTCAGCCATCTGCCGAAAAACCGGGTTTGCATGGATTTGAAGATTAAAATGGCGCGTCCCAAACCATGATCTCACCATTTTCCGTGCCGAAAAGCAACCGGTCGTCGTCCGGCGACCAAGCGGCCACGCACACCGGCGATTCGGCCACGCCCTCAATGCGGAAAGCCGGGTTTTTGGGGTGGCGGATCAGCACCAGCCCCACCACATCGCACGAAACCAGCAAATCGCCCTGCCGCTGGTAGGCCAACTGCGTGATTTTGCCCACGTGCCCGCGCAGCACGGTGGGTGCCTGCCCCTCCGGCCCGCCGCCCGAAGTGTCCCAGATAATCACTTCGCCGCCGCAATTGGTGGCCACCGTGTTGTTGTGCCAGTGCCACGACATTTCCTTGACCTTGCCCACGTAGCCGCTCATTTCCAATTCGGATTCGGGTGAGTAGGGCAGTTTCCAGACCTGGATGCGGGCATCCTGCGTTCCGGCCAGCAGGAACCGGCCGTCGGTGCGCCACGAAAGCGAGATCATGGGCGTTTTCCAAAATAGTATCTCGTAGGGAGCCGAAACCCCGCCAATGTCGAACAGGGCGATGGTTCCGTAGCAGGCCACGGCCAAATGCCGCGCGTCGCGCCAATAGATGGCTGAAATGGTGCTGGCAAAATCCCGGTAGGCAAACAGCAACGCACCGTCGGAACTCCATACGTTCAGCGTCTTGCCGGCGGCGGTGGCGAAGTGCGCCCCGCCGGTGGCCCAGGCCGCGTGTTCCACCCATGGCGCGCCGCCTTCCAGTGCGGCCAGCAATGCGCCGCTTGCGCCGTCGCGCAAATGTATTTTGCCATCCTTGCCCGCCGTCACCACGCGGTGCGCCGTGGGCGAGGCGGCCAGCGCATTGATGCCCTCCGGGTGCGTCTGCTGGCCGAACAGGGGCTTGCCGCTTTCCGATTTATAAATATAAAGCCAGCCGGCACTGCTGGCCGCGCAGATATAACGGCCATCGAAAGACCACGCGGCACCGGCCACGTAGTCGTCCAAGCGCGTTTCCCAGACGGAAAAGTCGTTTTCAAAACGGGTTTTGCCAGACATATTTTTTCTTGTCAAGGTGGAAGGCCGGGTTCAGGCTTTTTGGAAGATACTATTTTCACTTGCGCAAGAAGCCGGGTTTTTCACATGAAAAACGGGGGTTTGGGCTTTTCAAAAGATACTATTTCGTCTGCAACCGATGGTCTTTGCGCATACGCGGCTTGCCCGGAGTCATTTTACCAAGCACGCTTCAAAACCGGCGTTTAATTCGGCGCGGTCCAGGTTTTTGCCGATGAACACGAGTTGGCTGCGGCGCGGTTCACCGGGGTTCCAGGCGCGGTCGGCTTGGGCATCGAAGAGCATATGCACGCCTTGGAACACAAACCGCTCGTCGTGGCCATGGATGCTGATAATGCCCTTGCTGCGGAAAATATCCGTGCCCTTGGTTTGCAGCAGCCCGCTGATCCACTGGTTGAATTTTTTCAAATCCACGTTGCCCGCTCTATCAATGCCCACCGAAGTCACCGCATCGTCGTGGGTGTGGCTGGCCTCGTACTCGAAAAACTGGCCGGGTTCCACGGCTGTGCCGCCTTGGTTTACTTGCATGGCAAACTCGTCGGGGCCGTGCTGCGTGAAAAGCATCCACGCGCCGGGCTTGTCGGCCCGGAAACGGAACGTGTTTTCGCCCGCGCCGATGGCCAGGCGGTTGAGGGTGTGGCTCATTTTCAGGAACTTGCCGGCCTTGATGGCATCCGGCTCTTCTGAAAACTCCACCACGGCGCGTTTCTTGGCGCGTTCAATGGTTGCCTCACCGGTGTCTTCCAGGCGTGTGAACAGCACGTCCATGGTTTCGTCGGGGCCTTGCTGCAACACCAACTGGTATTCGCGGTCATTGAAATCATAGATTCCGGCAGCTTCGAAGGGCAGTTCCTCCACCAGAAATTCGGGGTGGACTTCAATCTTCTCCTGCAAGTCGAACGCCTTGATGTTGATCAGGTTGTCAATGGCGAGATCGGCGTTCTGGGTGCGGTGTATCCGGGCCTGCGAGTTCATAGAGCGGATGCGTTTTTCGAGTTGGTCCAGTTCGTCGGCGGTTGCCAGGTCAGTCTTATTGAGCAAAATCACATCGGCAAACGCAATTTGCTGCTGGCATTCCTCGCTGTCGTCCAGGTGCAGTAGCACGTGCCGGGCATCCACCATGGTCACAATGCCGTCCATGCGGTAGGTTTCCTGCATATCCTCATCCACAAAAAACGTCTGCGCCACCGGGGCCGGGTCGGCCAAGCCGGTGGTTTCGATTAAAATGTAGTCGAGCTTGTCCTTGCGGCGCATCAGGTTGCCGAGAATTCGAATCAAATCGCCGCGCACGGTGCAGCAGATGCAGCCGTTGTTCATCTCGAAAATCTCCTCATCGGCCCCGATGACAAGTTCGTTGTCCACGCCCACCTCGCCGAATTCATTTTCAATGACGGCGATTTTCTTGCCGTGGTTTTCGGTCAGGATGCGGTTGAGCAGCGTGGTTTTGCCGGAACCTAAAAATCCGGTCAGGACTGTTACGGGTATTTTGCTCATGGTTTTTCGATTGTTAAATGGTTTTGTTAGTGTATTGTCTGGGGCTGGTTAAAATTCGACCGGTTCAAAATGATTCGTCAATAAGTTCCTTGTTGATGAAAGCACCGGCTTTTGTGCCGGATGCCACCGCTGCGGAAACGGCTCTGAACAGGGTCGTGTTGTCGCCTGCGGCAAAAATTCCGGGAACCGAGGTTTTTTGAAAGTCGTCCACTTTCAACAAGCCTTGTTCCGTCAGTTCACAGCCCATTTTCTGGGCAGTGCGGCACTGTTGTTCAATTCCCCCTCTGGCAAAAATCGCCGAAACGTCCGTTTTCGATTGATCCGTAAAAACAATGCCCTGTATCTGCCCCTCTGCATGATCCAATTGCCGGATGTTTTTCTCGATAATTCCAATGTTGTGCATCCCGATTTTTTCGGTTTGCGCCTCGGTCAATGTTGACTTTCCGTTTGTGAAAAGGGTGAGTTTGGGTGTCCAATTGTGAATCAGGCGACAAAGCTCAAATCCCATGTCCCCATTGGCTATGATCCCAATGTCTTGGTTTTTGACCTCATACCCGTGGCAATACGGACAATGCAAAACGGATATCCCCCAGCATTCGGCAAAACCCGGTATTTCCGGCAATATGTCAGTCAGACCCGTTGCGAACAGCAGTTTTTTCGCGGTGAATTCTTGCGCCGAATCTGTTTCGATTGCAAAGCCACCACCGGTTTTCCGTCCGTTGATGACGGTTCCCTGATAAAACCGTACCGTCGGGTATTTCAATGCCTGGGCCTTGGCCTCCGCTGTGATTTCTGCCGGTGTTCGGCCATCTTGGGTGATGAAATTGTGTGAGAACGGCGTTTGTCTGTTGCAAGGGTTGCCGCTGTCAATGACAAGCACATTCCGCAACGAACGTCCCAATGCCATGGCTGCGGAAAGCCCGGCGTAACTGCCACCGATGATGATGATTTCAAACGTTTGGTTATCCGGCATGGGGTTGTAGTTTGTTGGCTTGGAGGTCTGCACAAATTAGTCATCTTCGCAGAAAGGTTCCGGCGGCCACTTTCTTTTCGGCTGAGGCCACGCAGCCGTAGAGTCCGGCGGCCAGGTGCTGGCGGTTCAGTTTCCGGCCGATGAACACGATTTTTGAAACCCGTTCCGTTTCGCCGGCCCATTCCTCGCCGTAAGTGTGCATGTATTGCTGGCCGACGGCTTGGAAAACATACCGCCGGTTTTCGTTCTCAAAGCTGAGGATGCCCTTGACGCGGTACAGTTCGGCCCCGCTCAGGAAAAGCATGGCCATGAGCCATGGCGAGAGTTTACCCTCAATAAGCGGCTCCTTAATGATGAAACTGTAGCTGACCAAGCCTTGATGCGCCGGTTCGGCCAGTGTGGTGTCGGCGAAGTTGGCTTGCAGCACGTGCCGGGCGGTGAGCATATTGAGCGAAAACAGGTTCGGGATGTTTGCCGCGCCATGCCTGGCCTCATACACGCGGGCTTCGGTGTTCAAGTCGCCGAGCAGGCGTTTTACGGCTTGTTTCTGGTTCTCGTCCACCAAGTCCAACTTATTGAGTACTAGCACATCCGCGTAGCCTATCTGCTTGTGGACTTCGGGCATGGTTTCGAGTTGTTTGGTCACCTGCTTGGCATCCACCAGCGTGATGATGGCGTTGAGCTGGATGTAATTTTGGATATCCTCATCGAACAGGAACGTGGCGGCCACTTGGCCGGGGTCGGCAATGCCGGTGGTTTCCAAAATCACGTGATCAAAGCCCTTGTCGCGCAGTTCCAGCACCGTCTGCAACAGTTCGGTATTCAGCGAGCAGCACACGCAGCCGTTGGTCAGCTCATAAATATCATCCTTGGCACTGATTACCAGTTCGCTGTCAATGTTGATCTCGCCAAACTCGTTTTCGATGATGGCGATTTTCCGGCCGGTATTGCTCCGGATGATGTGGTTGAGCAGGCTCGTTTTGCCCGAACCCAAAAAGCCGGACAGGATGGTGACGGAGATTTTTTCCATGGATAGGTATGAGAGACCGGTATGAGAGAATAGTATGTTCCGAAAACGCCAAACCCACCGCTCAAGGCACCGGGTCGTAGCCGTGGCCGCCCCACGGATGGCAGCGTGCAATGCGCCGCAGCGTGAGCCAGCCGCCCTTCAGCGCGCCGTGCTTGCGGATGGCCGCCAAGCCGTAGTGCGAACACGTGGGCGAAAACCGGCAACTGCCCGCAAAATACGGACTGATGGCGTACTGGTAAACCTTGATGAACGCGATGAGCAGGTGTTTCATGGCTCGGCAAAACAGTATCTTTCAAAAACGCGAAACTCACTTGTTCTCCAGAAGGCCGATGTGCGATGCCGGTCCGGCACACAGTGTCCGGCCTGAGTTCAGGTTTCCCTGAAACAGTATCTTTCAAAAACGCGAAACCCCTCACCAGCCCACGTATCCGGTGGGGCGGATGCCTTTGAGCCGCAGGTACACAATGGCCTGCCCCCGGTGGTGGATGATGTGGTTTTCCATGGCGTAAAACAGCCGCCACAACGGGATTTCGCCGCCCGCAAACGGTTCCTGCTTGTACAGTTTGTCGGCGGGCAGTTCCTTGGCGGTTTTGGCCACAAAGGCGTACATGGCTTTGAGTTCGGCCAGCACCTGCGTTTTGGTCAGGCCTTTGAGTTTGCGGCCTTCGTAGGGGTTTTTCACGCCGGTGCGCCCCGCAATTTGCCCGCACGTGAAGGTGGCGCAATGCGTGAATTGGGTGGCGAATGTGAAAACCGTGTCGCAGTAGCGGTAGTTGAAATCGGCTTCGGGCATGGCTCCGGCAATGTCGAGCGTGTAGGTTTCCGAACGCTGCCACGCCGCTAGGAACTCCGTCCGGAACGATTCCGCTTCGGCGGCCTGCCGGTTGCGGTTCCATTGGTGCGCCGAAAACAGCATTGCCGATGCAAGCAGCAGGCAGGCGGTGAGTGTTTGTTTCATGGTGGCTGTGCGGTTCAGGGTTTTTGATGTTCGTCTTGACTTTGCGGTCAGCCGGTGGGTTGCCGTGCCAGCAGTTCAATGTCCCACTTGCGCACATATACCAGCGGCTTGCGGATGTTGAATTTGCCCGGCGCGCCGTTCTTGCGGAAAACCGTGATTGCCGTTTCCTTGTCCGGGCAGTTGGGTTCGGCGCAGTTCACTTCGGCCACCAGCACAATCTCGTCGGTCAATTTCAGGTACTGGCGCGTCCATTCCTTGATGGCCCTGATTGAGTTCAGCCGGAATTGCTCGTCTTGGGCGGTCATGGTCTTGTCCGGATGAAAAGGGTTGAAAAACCGAGTGTCTCGCTTGAATATTCGGCTGTCACCGGATGGTTTTTTGTTCGTAATCAAACAGCACCTTTTCCAGCGGCACCTCACCGTTGACCACGTATTGGCGCACGAATTTCCGGCAATAATCCGGAGAAATTCCCTTGAACCACACGTTGCCGGGCATGGCCACCACCACCGGGCCATCGTTGCAGCGGCCATTGCAGTAGGTTTTGGTGGTGTGTACCTGTGCCTCCATCCCCTCGTCGGCAATGTATTCGCGCAGGTTGCGGGTGGTTTCCTCGGCACCATGCTTGAGGCAAGTGCCGCCGTTGCAGATGAAAAGGTGCTTCTCCATAAAATTCAAGTCCTTGATAGCCATTGTGTTGGTTTTAGTTTGTTGGTTTTGTCAATCCGAATCTTTGGAAATAGTATGTTTCAAAAAGCCCAAACCCGGCCCCCCAACCCCCGGAGGGGGAGTTTAAAAGCCCCCTCCGGGGGTTGGGGGGCCGCATCACTCAAAGACCACAATCAGCAGCATGGCGGCCATGCCCACACCGATGAAAACGCCCTGCGCCAAATTGTGGCGGGCGGCGGGCTGCCGGTGCAGTTCGGGAATCAAATCGCAGGCGGCGATGTAAATGAACCCGCCCGCCGCAACGGGCAGCAGGTAAACCATTTCGCGCTCAAACCAACTGCCCAGCAGCAAGGTGGCCACCGCCCCCACAATGCAGGTCAGGGCGCACAGGAAATTGTACCAGATGGCGCGCCGGATGGGCAGGCCGCTGTAAATCAGTGCGCCCACATCGCCGATTTCCTGCGGTATCTCGTGGATGATGACGGCAACCGTGGTGGCCACGCCCACCGCCGGACTGACCATGAAACTGCCCGCAATCAGGGTTCCGTCAATGAAATTGTGCACTGCGTCGCCGATTAGGTTCATGCGGGCCAGCGGGCGGATGGCCGGTTGTTCCTGCGACGGGTAAATTTCGTGGCTGTGGTGCCACCGAACTACTTTTTCGAGCATGAAAAACAGGAATATGCCGCCCAGCGTGCCCAGCATCACCGATTGCAAATCCTGGGTGCGGGCAATGGCATCGGGCAGCAGGTGAAGGAAGGCATCGCCCAGCAGCACGCCCACCGAAAGGCTGATGAGCAGCGGCACCATGCGCTGCAAGACGGCGGGCCCGACCAACAGGGCAAAGCCGCCCACCAAGGCCACCGCCCCGACCAATGCGCTGCCGATCAGAGTGAAAATCCAAGTATCCAAATGCAAAATAAGGTGGGGTTTGTGTTGGGAAACTGCACTACTTTTTGTGCGAAGGTAAGTAAATGTGCAACAATGTTGCAAATAATCCGGTTCAATACACCATGTTTTTCCATAAAATCGTTTCATTTGCAAAAAGATGATGGAAAAGAGATTCCCAATGACCAGCCTGGCACACATTCTGCCCGGTGCCGCCCTGATGCTGGTCGCGCTGGGCTGCGTCAACATGGCTTTTGCGCAGACACAGGCCTACAAGGTGAATAAGTCCGGCTAGGTCTCGTCGGAAACCTGGAGGGTGCTGGCCGATGTCAAGTTCAAAATGCGCGGCGACATGTATTACCCGAGTTTTGGCGGCAAGGTAAAAGCGTTGGGCGGCAAGCCGGTCGAGATAGCCGGATACTTGTTTCCGTTTGAGGAAACGCGCTGGTCCA
>JAYWIH010000154.1:0-35530 GCA_043789005.1 Sphingobacteriales bacterium | reverse complement strand
GCTGCATGGCAAACTGTGGCTCGACGAGCTGGACAACGGCTACCTGCACAAGAACCACGCCCCCGACCCGATACACTACACCGAACGCTACGATTCGGTGTTCCATGCCATCCAGAAACGCAGTACCTGGCTGCCGCTCATGCGCGGGGCGGGACTCTGGTACTATGATTTCGGCATCCAGAAAGGCTGGGGCTGGTGGGACAACCCGCGCTACCTGGAATCGGTCAGGCAAATCAAGGAACTGGCCGAACAAAAACTGGCGGCTCCCGCCCGTCCCGAAGCCGATGTGCTCTACGTCTGGAGCCAGGAAGCATTCTATTACCTGAAATCCGGCTGGCTGCCCATCTCCATGAACGTGCTTGACCACTCGGCGGAGGAAGCCTTGCGTTCGGGCACGTCGGGCACGCACATCTACGATTTCGACCTCGAACGCGTGGAGCTGGCCCCCTACCGCGCCGTGGTGTTCATGAACGTGTATGCCCTGACCGACCGCCAGAAGAAATTCATCCGGGAGCGGGTGGCCCAAAACGGCCGCACCCTCGTGTGGAACTACCTGACGGGCTTTACCGACGGCAAACGGCTGTACCTGGACTTTGTCCGGGAATTGGCGGGCATGAAACTGCAACGTGTGGAAACACCCAAAACCGCCCAGCAAGTACGGTTTCTGCAACCCGAATACACGTACCGATTCGACGCTCCGGTGGCACCTTCCGTCATCATTACCGATCCAGACACCGAAGCCCTCGCCCGATTGGCCGACGGGAACGGGGTGGTAATGGCCCGCCGAAAATTCGCCACGCACACCTCCGTCTTTTGCGCCCTGCCCCTCAACGGCACGGATGGTTTCCGGGCGGTGTTCCGGCAGGCGGGCTGCCACGTGTATAACGACAGCAACGACTTCACCTACGCCAACAACGGGCTTTTGCTGCTGCACACCGCCGGGGGTGGCCCGCGCACCATCCATTTGCGCGGGGGCAAAGACATCAAACTTGCCATGCCTCCGGCCTCAACTTACCTGCTCGACAGCCAGACCGGTGAAGTGCTGCTCAGATAGGCGGGTTTGGGCTTTTCAAAACATACTATTTTCCCGATGCCCGGAACGCTTTCACTTCACTTCATTGGTCAGTGGCTTTTGCTGCTCAAACTCCTGCAGGTTTTGCAGCGTGGTTTCGGCAATGTTGTGCAGGGCATTTTTGGTGAAAAACGCCTGGTGGCCGGTGATGAGCACATTCGGGAAGGTGGACAACCGCATGAACACATCGTCCTGGATGATGGTGCTTGACAAGTCCTCGAAAAACAGGTCGCCCTCCTCCTCATACACATCCAGCCCCAAGTAGCCGATTTTCTCGCTTTTCAGTCCGGCAATGGCGGCTTTGGCATCAATCAGCGCGCCTCGCCCGGTATTGATCACCATCACGCCGTCTTTCATGCGGGCAATGGTGCTTTCGTTGATGATGTGCCGCGTTTCGGGCGTGAGCGGGCAGTGCAGCGATATGATGTCCGACTCGGCCAGCAGCCGCTCCATGTCCGTGTATTCCACGCCGGTGCGCACCGCTTCCTCGTCCTGCACCACATCGAAGCCCAGCACCCGGCAACCGAAACCCTTGAGTATCTGCGCCGTCACCGTACCAATCTTGCCCAAACCCACCAGCCCCGCCGTGCGGCCATTCAGGTCGAAACCCATTAGCCCGTCGAGCGAGAAGTTTCCTTCCTTCACGCGGTTGTAGGCGCGGTGCGTCTTGCGGTTCAGCGTCAGGATCAGGGCAAGGGTGTATTCGGCCACCGAATGCGGCGAGTAGGCGGGCACGCGCACCACGCGGATGCCCACCTGCTGGCAAGCCTTCAGATCCACGTTGTTGTAGCCCGCGCACCGCAGGGCAATGATCCGGATGCCGGCCTGTGCCAAGGCTTCGATGGCGGCGGCATCGGCCTTGTCGTTGACAAAAATGCAGGCCGCGTCAGATCCCTTGGCCAAGCCAGCCGTGTTCGCGTCGAGCCGCGCTTCCAGAAACCGGAACTCGTGGCCGTAGGGCTGGGCGGCTTGTTCAAAAAAGGGATTTTCATAGGGCTTGGTGCTGAAAAAGGCGATTTTCATGGGGATGGATGGTTGGTTCGGGCAGTTTGCCGCTTCCAAGCTAACCACAATCGGCGGGCCGACCTACGGAAAATAGTATCTTTCCGAAAGGCCAAACCCCCGGCGGCGCAAAACCGCACGCCAATCCCTGCCGGACTTGGAAAATGCGGCTACGCCGGTTCGGTGCCGTTTTTTGAGTTGTAGGCAATCACCTTGTCGTGCTTGTTGGTGCGCAGGCAGGCGCAGATAATGCGTTGGATGTCGCGGTTGTGCGGATACGGGCGGATGCTGGCGCGGAGGTTTTCAAGGCTGGCCGCCAAAAACTCGGGCTGGAAATACCCGAACCCGATGTACTGCCCGCGTTCAATGCACACCACCGACTGCTCACCGTCGTCGCGGCCTTTGCCCACGATAAAAAAACTCTCGTTTTGGAAACTGAACCGCTCAATGGCCTGCTGCACGCGGGCATTGTAGGCTTCGGGCGGCTCGGCCCCGATGCAGGCTCCGTGGCAAAGCCTGATTTGCTGGTTGAAGCACGGCCCGCCCGTTTTGTGCAGCCCGCATTTTTGCAGGCACAGCGAAAACTGCTCGATGCGGCGGTACATGAACTGCTGGGCTTTCATCAGGCTGTCGAGCGTGGTGAGCGGTTCCATGCCGGGCAGCAGCCGATCCACGCGCAAATTAATGTAGCCTTGCGCGTCTGGTTCTTCAAACAAACCGTAGAACGGTACGGCGCGGCTGCGTTTCTGCTGCGAGTTGTAGCGCGGCCTGATGCGCTTGATCTCGTCCGATTCCAGCAGCAGGGCCACCAGTTCGCTACCCGTCAGTTCGTAGGTGATATCGGCGATGCTGCCCTTGAACTCCACCGACTTGCGGCTCTTGTAATCCACCTGAAAATGCTGGATGATGCGCTTGCGGATGTTGATGCTCTTGCCCACGTAGATCACGGTGCCCAGTTCATCGTAAAAATAGTAAACGCCCGTGGCTTCGGGCAGTGCCAATACTTGCGCACGGCTGATGTGCGGCGGCAGCGTCTGCGATTTTATCTCGTCGGTGAGCCAGTTGGCATCTTCGGCTACTTCGCCCGCTTCGCCTTCTTGCTGCGCCACAATCATGCCGAACAGTTGCGCCGTGGCTTCGGCATCGCCCATGGCGCGGTGGCGGCTCTTGATCTGGATGCCCAGGTTATGGCAGATTTTGCCAAGGCTGTACGACGGATAGCCCGGAAATGCCTTGCGGCTCAATCGCACGGTGCAGAGCGTTTTGCGCTGGTAGGTATAGCCCAGATCCTTGAAGGCCGACTTGACAAACGAATAGTCGAAACGCACGTTGTGGGCCACAAACACGGCTTTTTCGGTGAACTCGATTATTTGGCGGGCCACCTCATGGAATCTTGGCGCGTCGCGCACCATCTCGTCCGAAATGCCCGTGAGCCGCGTGATCTCGTAGGGAATGCTGCGGCCCGGATTGACCAGCGTTTCGTAACGCTCCACCACCTGCGTGCCGTCGTGCAGCACAATGGCGATTTCGGTGATCCGGTCGCGGTCGGGATGGCCGCCGGTGGTTTCGATGTCAACGATTGCGTACAAGGTTCGGTTTTGGGTTGTCGGGTGGTCCGGGTGCGGGTTTCCGCCATATTTTGGCGGCCATGATTTCGGGCGTACATGGATAACCGCCGGGGGAGCCGGGAGGTTTGCCATTGCAAAAATATACTATTTTCCCGGCAGGCAAGCCGTGCCCCTTCCGGCAGGGGAAGCCAAAAGATTGGTTACCTTTACGATGCATCCTGCAACCGTGCGATCAAGACGGTACGCACGACCAATTTGCAGACGGGTGTGGCAACCGTGACCAACACGTACCACGTGCGTGACGCTCAGGGCAATGTACCGATCCCGTTATTGGTGTTTTCACCGACAACGGGTGGGAACACCAATAATGGGAAGGAATGCGGGGTTCAGAAAATCTCCAAAATCAAGTTTTGATCAAACTTTTAACTTGGAATAAGTATGAATATTTTTCTTTATCTATTAAACTCATATAGCTATCTCTTCTTTAAGGAAGAATTAGATACATATGATGTAATTGAAAAAGTGTTAAGATTCAAGGCTTCACTTGTGTCAGATACTTATGAGGGAGTAGATAAAGAACAACTACTCAAGAGGTATGATATTGACAATAAAGTTGTGGATAGAGTGAGTGATGAATTTACGAAAGAGTTTTTTGCAAATGTTTCGAAAAGAATCGTGTTAGAACACAAAGATGAAATTTTTATAAACGATTGCCCAGTCTGTGGATTATTAGCTAGAACCCCCAAGGCTCACCAATGCCCTGCTGGACATAGATGGTAAATGGATTTGGCAAACGGTAGTGTTCCAAAATGCCTGGTTTGATAAGAAGCCGCTTGTTTGCAAGAATGAGAAACCTTTACAGTTTTTAAAGACATTATTTCCGTAAGCCAGCCAGGGCAGGTTTTTACTTTTTCGGAATATACTATCTTGATAGACTGTGCAAGACAGTAGACTGGCCGTCTATGACAACAACGGCACCAACACGACAAGGCAGAGCGAGCCGCACCTCTATGGCTCCTCACGCCTGGGCCTGCTCCGGCCATAAGGCAACCGGGCGGCCGTGTCTACCAATGGCATCTACACGCGCAGGTTGGGCCAAAAGGAATACGAGCTGACCGATCATCTGGGCAATGTGCGGCAGACCACTTACCGCGATGCCGGAGCCGACAGAATCCCGGGTTTCGTTTCCGCCCATTTTGTCTTTACATTGCCCCGAAAAAAACCCACATGGCCAAGGTTTTCGTTTTTTTGGCGATACTGTTTTCCGGCCCGCCGCCGGGTGTACTGCCCGAACACGATTGGCTGCGGCGCGGCGTGGCGCAGTACCGAAACGGTGAGTACGGCGATGCGGAAGTGAGTTTCCGGCGGGCACTGGCCCTCCGCCCCGGCTTTGCGGAGGCCAACTACAACCTGGCCCATGCGCTGTACCGGCAGCAACGCTACACCGAATCGCTGGAATACTACCGCCAGGCGCAGCCAAACCTGCCCGTCAGCGCAGGGGCGCAAGTGCTTTACAACCAGGCGAATGCCCTATTGCAACTGAACAGGCTGCCCGAAGCGGCTCGGGCCTACCGGCAAGCCCTGCGCCTGCATCCGGGATTCAGGAACGCGCAAAAAAACTTGTCGTATGTCTTATTGAAAATCACAGCGCAAACCCGTAAAAAGGATGTGATTCGCAATGCAACGCAAGCCCCGAAAAAACCGGGCGACCCTGCGGAGAAAAACAACAAGCCAGCCGAAAACGAATCCGCCCAAAAGCCGGAAGACCGTAAAGCCACCGAGTCAAGCAGCCAGTCCAAAAGCCAGATACAATCGCCACAGGCACAATTGAGCCAGCCGGACATGGAAAACCTGCTGAAACAACTCGACCAAGCCGAAAAGCAAATTCGCGGCCGCGCGACCAAAGCGAAAGCCGAAAAAAATGCGGGAGCGGACGAAAAAGACTGGTAACACGGTTTGCCTTGACTGACGCGGGGAAAATGACAGAAAGAACATCGCTAAACGGTATTTAATGACGGGGAAATATTTTTTCATGCTGGCTTTCCTGTGGTCTTTGGCCACCCAAGGCAAACAGGTATCCCCGCCCGACAGCAGCCAGGTTTTTGTGCGCTGGACAACCGGCAAAACCACCGTGTACCAAGGCGAACCGTTGGTGTTGCAGTTGAAAATGTACTACAACGGCAACGTTTCCGCACCGGAAGACTTTGCCAAACTCGAAATACCGGACGGCTGGGTGCAGGAAATCAAGCAAAAATCCGTGGCCACGCGCCAACGCATCGGCGGGCGGATGTACGGCGCGGTCACGCTGAGGCAATACCTTGTGATTCCGCAAAAAAGCGGAAATTTAATTGTGCCAGCCTACCGCGTCACAATCAGGGTAACCGTGCCGCCCAAGCCCGACGATTTTTTCCAGACCGAACAAACCGTCAGCCAGCCGCTCACGGCATCGGCACTTGCGTTGAAAATAGTATCCCTGCCCGAGCCCAAACCCGCCGGTTTCACGGGAGCCGTGGGGCAATTCTCGTTCAGGGCCCAGGCCGACAAGGACTCGGCCGCGTTGCAGCAGCCCATCCGGCTGACGTGGCTGGTGAGCGGCAATGGCAACCTCAAATTCATTTCCGCGCCGGTTATTATGCTGCCCTCCGGACTGGAAGGTTTTGACAGCCAGACCGTTGACACGTGGCAAGTGACCGCAAAAGGCATGGCAGGCAGCCGCGCCTTCGTGCAGACACTCGTGGGCGGGCAAACCGGAAACTACACCCTGCCGTTGGTTCTCCCATATTTCGATCCGCTGAAAAAGCAATATGTAACACGAACCGATTCGGTGCGGCTGGCCGTAGCGGGCGGACAAAATAGCCTGCCTGCCGGACAGGCAGGTATCTCCCGGAAAGGCCAAACCCCCGCTCCCCCCAAAGCTTCGGATTTGCCCGCTTGGCACATCCGGCCACCGGATTTCCGCAGTAAAGCGGATTTTTTTAACTCGCAACTGTTTTGGATTCTCTGCGCCCTGCCGGTGGTTGTGTCCATGGCTGCGTTTGGGTGGCTGCGCCGGGAAAAAGGGCGGCGGTTTTCGCCACACCAACCACGCCGCGCCGCCATGCGGAGCTTGCAAAGGCTTGAAAAACAACTCGACAGGCAAACACCGCCCGGATATTTTGCCGGGCAACTGGAAAACATCCTGTTCATGTACCTTTCCCGCAGATTCTCCGTATCGGCCGCCGACTGGCACGGGCACCGGCTGCACGAATTGCTGGGCAACTGCGGCGTACCGGAAACCGGCATCGCATCATTGCGGAAAACCTTGCAATTGTACAATGAAACACGTTTTGGCCACACATCCGATTCTATTGAATACAGGGCGGAAATTGCGACGCTGAAAAATAGCATCTTTCAAATAGACAAAACTCCGATGTCTGTTAAAAAATCCGTTTTCATAGAGAATGTGCGGGTTTCGCCTATTTGCCTAATGCTGTTTTTCGCAACGCCCCTTACAGCGCAAACTCCGGCGGAATTGTACCGGCAACTGTACCAGCAGGCGGAAAACAAATACCGGCTGCGGCAATTTGATTCGGCGGCGGCACTGTTGGAAAACTTGGTGCGGCAAGGCTGTTCGGACGCGGCCATTTACCGTAACCTAGCAAACATCCACGCCCAACAAAAGCAAACCGGCCGTGCCGTGCTGAACTACGAAAAAGCCCGCCGGTTGGCTCCTGATGATACCCTCATTGCCCGCAGCCTGCAACAACTGCGGCAAAAAAACGGGCTGCCCGCACCCACCGCACCACCGCTGGCAACCATCCTCGCGCGGCTTGACACTGATGCCATGGCGTGGCTGGCCGTGGCGTGCCTGTGCGCCGGCATGGTTTGCCTGCTGGCAATGGCGTGGCTGGGTTACAGGGTCATGTGGGCCGATGAATTTGACGAGCCGCACGACGAGCCAACCGCCAAGGCGGAGCGAAATTCAACACAGCTCTTGCGGGGCGGCCTGGTTCTGCTGGCCTTGGGGGTAGCGTTGCTGGGCGCGGCTTTTTTTGCGCGGCACTACTGGCAAACCAACCGTGCATACGTGGTGGTTGCCGCCGCCCAAGGCCGCTACGCCCCCAGCCCCAACGCCCGGGCGGTTGCCCGCCTACCCGAAGGCTCGGTACTGGCCGAAACGGATGCGTTCGCGGGCTGGCTCAAAGTGCGCCTCACCGATGGCCGGGAAGTGTGGATTGGCCGGAACCATGTGGAAGGGGTGTTTCCATGACGGCTTGGCGGGGAAAACAGTATCTTTGAAAAACACCAAACCCGCCCTATCTTGGCGGGCTTTTCCGTAGCTCATACCCTGAATGAAAGAACGACTAACCCGGATATTGGAATTCAGCCTGCTGAAAATCAAGGACTTCGACATCACCATTTTCGATGTGCTGGCCGTTGTGCTCATTATTTCGGCGAGCCGCCTGCTGGTCTGGTTCATTCACCAACTGCTGCAGCGGCGGGTGTTCAGCCGTTTGAAGATTGACGAGGGGCGGCGGTTCGCCTCCAAGCAATTGGTCAAGTATTTCATTTATCTGGCGGGGCTTCTGATTGCGTTCCAGTTCATGGGGCTTGATTTGTCGCTGGTGCTGGCCGGTTCGGCGGCGTTGCTGGTGGGCGTGGGCCTGGGCTTGCAACAGACGTTCAACGACCTGTTTTCGGGCCTTATCCTGCTATTTGAAGGCAACGTGAACGTGGGCGACATCATTGAAATCAACAACCTGATCGGGCGGGTCACGTCCATTGGCATCCGCACGTCGAAGGTGGAAACGCGCGACGCGGTGACCATCATCGTGCCCAACTCCAAGTTCATCGTGGACAATGTGATCAACTGGAGCAACAACCGAACCCTGACCCGGTTTTCGATACAGGTGCATACCTCGTATGAAACCGACCCTGAGAAAGTGAAGAAAGTGCTGCTGGAAGCCGTGAAATTCCACAGCGAATTCGTGGTTGAGAAACCGGCCCCTTTCGTGCGGCTGCAAAGTTTTGCCGAGTCGGCCATGGAGTTCGATCTGCTGTTCTGGACGCACAACGTGTGGCGCATCGAAAACAGCAAGAGCCAGATCCGCTTCACGGTTTACCGCCTGTTCAAAGAGAACGGCATCCGGATTCCGTTTGCCCAGCGCGAAATATCCATCAAAACGCTGCCCGGCGTGAACGTGGCAAGCCTGGACGACTTGGAAGGACAAATGCAGCCGACATCCTAAAAATAGTATCTTTTGAAAAGCCCAAACCCCGCCGGACAAGTCAAGGCCGGGACGCTTGAATTCGCGTTGGTTGCTGGTGAAAAGTTGTCGGTGAGAACACCTGCAATTTATAAAGCAGCAAAACAGCAGCTTTATAAATTGCTGGCTTTCAAAGGCTTGCGTTTTCGGTAGGGAAAGTCGAAAGGAATTTTTCGCAACAGTTGGATGCGGCTGGCTGTCAGGCGGTAATAGCCATTGGGTTCAATGGTAGCCTGGTATGATTTGCCGCCGGTTTTTAACTGCACGTTTCGCGCCACCGTATCAATACCGGCCAAACCCAGTATTTTACCGGCCGGGCTGGTCATCACATCAATTCCCGCCGTACTGCTGAACAGCTCCCGACCGTTCAGGTAGCCCGTCAGCCGTCCTTTGTCCTGAACCAGCTTATAGTGATTATCCTTTAGTTTTTGCGTGTAGGTGTACGGCTGGCTGGCAGCCATGCCGCTAAAATGAAGGGTGTCGTTTTGCGGATAAACGCCAAACAAACGCGCGTAATACTCCAGCGTGGCCAGAATGGTGGGGCCGTAGCCGTCGCTGCCGTTCTGAACCGCCGTAAATGGATCAAACTGCTGGGTAAAACGCCCGGTTTGGCTTACTTTACGAAGCAGCCGGGCTCCAATCAGGGTTATTTCGGCCCGGTGTCCGTAATTTTCCAGCGCACCGATGGCCCGCTGGTAGGTAAGTCCCTGCGGTTGGCCGCTCCAGTTGTTATTGGCAATGTTGCGGAAAAAAGGATCGTTGGCGGCGGTGCTGGGCAGGGGCATAGGAGTCCAGAACACGTCCGGGTTCAAAAGATTTTCCCGAACAAAAGCGTCGGCCATGGGCTGCGTCATGGCCCTGAAATACATGGCCCGCAAGGTGTTGTGGGTCAGGCTGGGCATGATTTTGTTTGCATTGTCGCGGTAGAAATAGGCGTTTTTTTCCGGGAGCCACAGGTAACCTATCATTTTCCGTAAAACGGCCTGCGCCTTTGTCCGCCAGTGGATTTCCCGGCCGTCTTTCCGTATGGCCGATATTTTTGCCAGCACATCGCGACAGGAGTACGAATAACTCATGACATCCATGGATTCGACGGGCATCGGGTTTTTTTCTGGCGTAAACGAACGGTACTGGGAAGGTGTCCAGAAATTTTTCAAGAAAACAGTGTCGCGGGGAATGTTGGCCGCCGTGGGCGGGTAGTCGAAGGGCCACAGGAAGGGAGCGTGATCAAGCCGAACCACGTTATCTTCTCCGCTGTCGGTCTGGCACCATGCTTCTAGGCAACCGTCGCCGTCCGAATCTCGGTAACGCCACAAGTAAGCGTCATAGGCTTCCAGCGATTGGTAAAGGAGATCCAAGTAAGTCCGGTCGCGGCCAAGCAGGTAGTAGAGTTCCAGTGCCGGGCCGGGCACAAAAAAACCCTGCAAACTCTGGGAAAACAGCCCCAGGCGGCCATCGTCCGCTTTTGTCAGGTCGGTCAGGTTCCAGATGTTGTTGTCCATTGGAATAATCATGCCGGGTATGCGGCCGCTTTTCAACTGATTCTGGAGGAATATAACCATGTTCTGGTAGGCAACGGCCAAGTTGCGTTTGGCATACATGACCCCGCCCATGGGCTGCGTTTCGACCCACACGTACGGGTATTCCGCCCCCTCCACCAGCACCGACCAGTTGGGCGAAAAAACCTTGGTGTTATCGGCCGCCTTTTTTTCGGCCACATCGAACAATTGTTGCATGGCCGAGTCGGGCGTGGAAAAAAAGACTTGGTTCATGCCCGCCTCCAGTGGCGGAGACGCGGTTTTCGGCTGTGCCAAACCGGCGATGGACACTAGGCAGGCAACGAAAAAAATCAGGAAAAATCGGTTCATGGTTTGGGTTTGGGGAGCAAGTCCCTTTTGCTTTTTATGGATATTTTTTGCCTGTAAAGTTATATACTTACTATCGAAGATAGGTGTCATCAACATACAAAAAGTCGCCCCTTGTTGGTGTCATCACCAACAAGGGAGTTTGCGTGTCCTTGTCGTTGGTGAAAACACCAACGACGGGAAGACAAAAACAATATCTTTGCCAACCGTAAAACCCCGCCCACCCCGCCGGACTTGAAAAGTCCGGCTACCCTTTCCAAAATAGTATCTTCCAGAAACCCCAAACCCCGCCTCCCAAGCCAACCCGATGAGGACAATCCTTCCCCTGATTGTTGCCGTTTGCATTTGCCACGGGCTTTGGGCACAGTCGCAATCCTTAGAAAAAGACACGCTCCAATTGGATGAAGTGGTGGTTGCGGCGGGGCGGCTGCCCGAAAAACGCACCGGCGTGCCCGTGCAGGTTGCCGCCATTTCAGCGCAGGACATCCGTTTTTGGAACAGCCAGACCTCCGCCGACGTGTTGCAGCAGACCGGAAAAGTGTTTGTGCAGCGCAGCCAGATGGGCGGCGGCAGCCCCGTGCTGCGCGGTTTTGAGGCCAGCCGCGTGCTTATTGTGGTGGACGGCGTGCGGATGAACAACGCCATCTACCGCGCCGGACACTTGCAGAACATAATCACCATTGACCCCAACATCCAAAGCCGCGTGGAAGTGATGTTCGGCGCGGGTTCGGTGATGTACGGCAGCGACGCGCTGGGCGGCGTGATGAGTTTCTCCACCAAAAACGCCGAATTTTCGGAAAGCGGCAAGCCCTCGTTCACCACCAACGCATTTGCCCGCCACGCCAGCGCGAACCGTGAAAAAAGCATTCACGCGGATGTGAACATCGGCCTGAAAAAATGGGCGTTCCTGGGCAGCCTCACCCTCAGCGACTTCAACGACCTGCGGGCCGGGAGGCGCGAAAATCCGTTCCGGGAATACCAGTGGCCGCGTTCGGTGTATGCCGCCCGGATTGATAACCGCGACACGGCGCTGGCCAATCCCGACCCGGCGGTGCAGCGGCCGTCGGGCTACCGCCAGATGGATCTGTTGCAGAAAATCGCGTTCCGGCCCGGCCCGCACACGCAGCACATCCTGAATTTCCAATATTCCAACTCTTCCGATGTGCCCCGCTACGACCGGCTGTCGCAGATAACCAACGGCAAACCCGACTTCGCCGAATGGAACTACGGCCCGCAAAAACGGCTTTTCGCCGCTTACACATTCCAAACCACCCGGCGTACGCGCCTGCACGACGAGGCGCGGGTGGTATTTTCGTATCAGAACATCGGCGAATCGCGGTACAGCCGGCGTTTTGGCGCAGATAACCGGACCGCCCGCACGGAAAGCCTTGGCGTACTGGGCTTCAATGCCGATTTGACCAAGAAAACGGGTGCGAAAACCGAATTCGGCTACGGTGGCGAATGGTACCATAACGACGTGCAATCGGCGGCCTCGCAGAATAGTATCTCCACCGGAAGCCAAACCTACGCCACCACCCGCTACCCGGACGGTGGCAGCCAAATGGATTTCGGCGGAATCTACACGCGTCTCAAATGGCAGGCGGGCAAGCGCCTGCTGCTCATCCCGGCGGTGCGGCTCAGTTACGTTTCGCTGGATGCAAGAACCACGGATGCAAGATTCAGCCCGTTTTTCACGTCGGTGAGCCAGCGCAACGTGGCCGCCAACGGCCAACTGGGCGGCGTGTTGGCACTGCCCAAAGGCTGGCGGCTCACCTCGGCGGTGTCCACGGGTTTCCGCGCCCCCAACGTGGACGACTTGGGCAAGACCTTTGAATCGAATGCCGCCGGCGGGCTGACAATCCCGAACACCGGCCTGCGCCCCGAACACACCGTGAACGTGGAGGCGGGCGTGGAAAAAAGCGTATCCAACCGCATCCGGCTGGAACTCAACGGCTTTCACACGTGGATGACCGATGCCATCCGGCTGGTTCCCGCACGGTTCAACGGGCAGGATTCGGTGGTTTTTGACGGCAGCAAGGCCAAGGTTTTGCAAAACACCAACACGGCGCGGGCGGCGGTTTACGGATGGTATGCCGGAGCCGAAGTGCTGCTGAACCGGTATTTCTCCGCCTCCGGCACAGTCAATTACACCATCGGCAGGGATGTTTCCGCTGGCGTGCCGCTGGATCACATACCGCCCGTGTATGGCCGCCTCGGCCTGCGCGGTACCACCGGCGACAAGCGGCTGGCGGGTGAGTTTTTTGTGATGTATAACGACTGGAAACGGCTGGCCCAGTACAGCCCCTCGGGCGAGGACAACCTGCAATACGCCATCCCCACGCAAGGAATGCCCGCCTGGTACACGCTGAACCTGCGCGGCAGCTACCGGTTCAGTCGTTACGTGCAGGCCCAGTTGGGCGTGGAAAACCTCATGGACACGCACTACCGCGTGTTTTCGTCGGGCATCAGCGCACCGGGGCGCAATGTCATCTTTGCCCTGCGGGGAAATTTTTAAGTGTTCACGGCCAGCAAGGTCACGGGCAAAATAGTATCTTCCCGAAAGCCCAAACCCAGCCTTACCAGAAGCGGCTCCAACCCGGCGCGGCAGTCCGTTTCGTGCCCCGCAAGGATGTTTTTTTTTCGTGCCGGGTTTGGGTTTTTCAAAAGATACTATTCTGCGGGCTGTTGGCCATAGACGGTGGGCTGTTGTAAGTTTCCGGGCGGTTCCCTACACGTTCCCGGTGCGCCGGGTTACTTGTCGCAGCGTCCGTGCCGAAGTGCAATGTGTTACAGAGTCACCTTTTCGCGTTTGAAAATGCCTTGTTTTGGCGCGTAACCCGCACAACCTGAAAGTATTAGTTTGCCCGCGCCGTGTTTGCCATGCGCATTTGCACCCGCATTTCGCGCCCCTGCCTGTCAAAATCGCCCAAACCATCATCCGTGTACATAAAAGCACCGAATCGAAAAACTCGGCGGCAAAGCCCGCCGTACCTTAGCAATATGAATAATTCCAGGGTTGTCAACCGGTAACCAGCAATCCATCATCGAGAAGTTCTATCATCGCAATCATCTGTGATACAGCAACTTGCCAGATAATGAACCGACGGTCAACCAAAACAATGCCTGCCAAAACCATACTTACCAATCAAGAAAACCGCCACTTGTGCCGCATCCAAGGTACGGGACTTTGTAAGAAGACAATAAAAGCCACGGATTTTAACGCTCTTCACTGCTTGGAACACCGATACAAATTCAAAGACCTCAAAACCTACGCCTCTACGGAGAGTTTTGAAGGTGACACCAAGAAATACCGCACGGTATTCGAGAACCAGGAGACTTCTTACATTTACTGTGAGCTGTCGTTCTACAACAAGCTTTTCGACGAGGCCGACTGGAAAGCGGCACTGCTGTTCAAGTGCTTTTCGGTCAGCGCGACGGGTCACCGGACACCGCTGTGCCAACTGACGGTGGAGAAACACGTGAGCCGCGACGAAAACATAGCCACGGCGCGGCACAGTTGGGGCCTGGCCGAACACGGCACTTTCTGGCAGCGAAGCACCTACGAATGGGAAGCCTACATTGACCATGTGCTGGTGGGCACCAAAACCTTTTACGTGGAGGAAGCGGGCGTGGTATGCGAAGAGCTGAACCCGTATTTCCTCGTGGATTCGGTGCGGCTTTACGAAGGCGGCTACGAAGGCGTGGCCAAGGAAGACCGCGTGTACATAACCCAGTTCCACAGCACTGAAACCCGCTACATTTTCGTGGAGTTCAGCTTTGTGAACCTGCAACTGGAACCGTGGCAGTGCGAGATATTCTTTAATTTCCACAACGACACTGGCCAGCTCAAAGGCAGTGTGCCCTACCAGAAGCGCGTGGAAGCCGATGCCAGCAGCGAGGATTGCTTGGTAACGGTGACCACGGGCTGGGGTTCGGCGGAGAAACGCACGTGGTACAACGACAAGTACACGGTGGAAATCGTGTTCATGGACACGCCCATTGCCGTGCTTCCCTTTGAAGTGGGCGACGAGTGGGTCAAGGGCATTCCGCAGGTGTACCACGGCGGCGGGCATTTGCTGGCTCCCGCCCAGCAGCCTGCCCTCGCGGAAACCAAACCGGAGGAACGGCTCGAAGATGTGATCCAGTCGCTGCAACAACTAGTTGGCTTGGCAGAAGTGAAAACCAAGATCAGCGACTACACGGCCTACCTGCAATTCCTGCAACTGCGCCAAGGGCAGGGCTTTGTGGAAAACGGGAAACTGGGTCTCCACACCGTATTCACGGGAAACCCCGGAACCGGCAAAACCACCGTGGCGCAGATGATGGGCCGCATCTACCACTCCATGGGCCTGCTCACCAAAGGCACAGTGATGGAAGTGGGCCGCGCCGAACTGGTGGGCAAATACATAGGCCAGACCGCCCCCAAGGTAAAGGAAGTGCTGGAAAAGGCGCGGGGCGGCATCCTGTTCGTGGACGAGGCCTACGCCTTGGTGCGCGGCGAAAACGACGAGCAGGATTTTGGCCGCGAAGTGGTCGAGATTCTCATCAAGGAAATGTCGGACGGGCCGGGCGACCTGGCGATTGTGGTGGCCGGCTACCCGCAACAGATGCAGACGTTCCTGGATTCCAATCCGGGTTTGCGTTCGCGTTTCAACCTGTACTACCATTTTCCCGATTACCTGCCGCAGGAATTGCTTCAGATAGCCGACCAGAAAGCCCTCCAGAAGCACGTCTCGCTGTCTGCGGATGCGCGGATGTTCCTTTACGAGAAAATGACCGAAGCCTACCGCAACCGCGACAAGTCGTTTGGCAATGCGCGGCTCGTGAACGCGTGGATTGAAGAGGCCAAGATGAACATGGGCCTGCGGCTGGTGCGTGCCGGTGATCTGTCGCTGCTCACGCCCGACCAGTGGCGCACCGTGGAAACGGACGATATCCGGGTGATGTTCAAGAACCGCAAGGACGAACTGCCCGACATCCGGGTGGACGACGAACTGCTGGTCCAGGCCTTGGCCGAACTCGACGCGCTGATCGGCTTGGAATCGGTGAAGACCGAACTGACCGAACTGGTGCAACTGGCCAGGTTCTACCGCGAATCGGGCCGCGAGGTGCTGCACAAATTCTCGCTCCACACGGTATTCACGGGCAACCCCGGAACCGGCAAAACCACCGTGGCCCGGCTCATCGCCAAAATCTGGAAAGCCCTGGGCCTGCTGGAACGCGGCCACCTCGTGGAATGCGACCGGCAGCAAATGGTGGCGGGCTACATCGGGCAGACGGCCATGAAAACGGCGCAACTGATTGAGAAATCAATTGGCGGCGTGCTGTTCATTGACGAAGCGTACACGCTCAGCACGGGCGGCGACAACGACTTTGGCAAAGAAGCCGTGGAAACGCTGCTGAAACAGATGGAAGACCGCCGGGGCGAGTTTGCGGTGATTGTGGCGGGCTATCCCGAACCGATGGAACGCTTCTTGGAAGCCAACCCCGGCCTGAAATCGCGGTTCGACAAGTCGCTGCATTTCAATGACTTGCAAACCGAAGAACTTTACAACGTGGCGGCATACATGCTGAAAGCCGAAGGGCTGACACCCGACGCGGAAGCCGAAGCCCACCTGAAAATGCACTTGCAAGACTTATACGACCGGCGCGACAAGTATTTTGGCAATGCCCGCTCGGTGCGCAAGATTGTGCAGGCCGCCGTGAAAAAACAGCACCTGCGCATGGCCGCCACCGACAAACTGCTGCGCACCGCATCGGTAAGCACCACGCTGACCCTCAGCGACCTGACCGAAAACGCCCAAGCCAGCAACGCCCCGCAAAAACCGGCCATCGGCTTCCGCGTGGGGAAGTGAGTGAGTTTGTATTCCCCTTTGTCATTCCGACGAAGGAGGAATCCGGCGGTAATCGCGCCTAAAAGTCCGGGCTTGCCCGCAAGTGCAGGCCGGATTCCTCGTTCGTCGGAATGACAAAGCCAAAATAGTATCTTTTGAAAACGCCAAACCCGGCAATCGGACAATGGCGTGGGGGCAGCATTGGATGTGCGGACAAAACCAACGTGTTTTGTTTGGAAATCTCTTGCCAAAGAGCGTTCTTGGAAGAACAAAAACACGTAACCTTATGCCGGAAAAGCGGAATGACGACATCCAAAGCGGAAATAGGTGCAACCCATTGCGGATTACCCATCGTTCCCGAGCAATAAACAAAACCATCTCTCTATTTTACGTCATGCAAGACGAGCCTCATACTAACCGAAACTTTTATTGGTAAACTACGCTAACTTTAACCCATCTCAAAACTATATTCTTGCTTATGAATGATCCTTTATGGAATTTTCCCGAAGACCAACTAAGTGCAGTACATAATTTGGTTGGCAAAACTTTAAACACAGGTTGGAGAGTAATTGAACAAGCGAGAGCAAAACCAGGTTCAACGGGAGGCAGTTTCTCTGTTTGCTATATTGTTGAAAAAGATGGACAAAAAGGCTTTTTAAAAGCTTTGAATATTCTTTCCTTTCTTAGAGATGATACGGCTGATTTGACAAGTGCTATGGCAAAAATGTTGAATACATATAATTATGAAAGGGATATTTTAAAACGATGTGGTGATAGAAATCTTTCTAAAGTTTCAAAACTCCTTGAAGCTTCTCAAGAAAACTTCCCAGGATATTTGGCCGCAAATGTTTATTATATGATTTTTGAAAAAGCCGATAGCGATGTAAGAAATCACTTAAATTATACCAACAATATAGATGTAGCATGGAAGCTTCGGTCACTTCATAATATTGCAATAGGAATAAAACAGTTGCACAGCATTGAAATTTCTCATCAAGATGTAAAGCCTTCAAATATATTTGTCTTTGACAGTACGGTTTCGAAACTTGGAGATTTGGGACGATCATTATGCAAAACGCTTTCATCACCTCATTCTGAATGGAATTTTTCAGGAGATAACAGATATGCTCCTCCAGAAGTTTTTCATCGATTCATTTTACCAGATTGGAAAGACAAAGTGTTTGCGATTGATTGCTATATGCTTGGAAGTATGGCAACTTATTATTTTACAGGTCAGAGTATGACTGCACTTCTTTCAACTAATCTTAACCCTCAAATAAATATAACGGCACTTGACTTCGAAAACTCATTGCCTTATTGGCAATTAGCATTTGAAGCCTCTTTAGAAACAATAAAACAGCATATCATTGGATTCAGTCAACATGAAAAGGTGATAGATACAATAAAAATGTTATCAAACCCTGACCCAAGAAAGAGAGGGCATACAAAGAATGTAAATGGCAAGGGTAATAACTTTCAACTAGAAAGGTTCGTAGAAATATTTAATTTGCTTGCTACAAGAGCAGAATACAATTTAACTAAATAAAAGTGGCACACTTTTTTGAAAAAAAAGATAGACATGTAATTCCTAATTGGCGAAGCTTTGACAATACAGTGAAACTTGGCGAACTGAATGGAAGTAAGGGCATTGAATTGATTTCAAATTTTAAACCTGATATTTCGGATATTCTTGAAGATTGGACAGAAGAAGACAATAAAAATATTGGCGTTGCGGGGGATATTTTAGGGGTTGCTCTAGTAAGTAATCAAGAGAAAAATCCTGTAATAATTGAAATCGCAAAGTTTGTATTACAAAATGAAAGCATTGCTCCAAAAGCACTTGCATTTGCTGCAAAAGGGATATTAAAACCTTTGAATGACAAAGTAATTAATCTAGATTTTGATTCAATAGAGCTTTTTCAGAATGAAACGAGTTTGATAATTTTTTATAAAAAAATAAATGATTTAAAAAATAAACTGCGAGAAAACCCAAATAATTCAATCAATTGGATTGAAATAGGCAGATTGTATGCGATTATCGGACAATCATTAAAAGCTGAAAGAGCAATAAGAAATGCCTTATTCCTATCACCAGAGAATAGATTTATTTTAAGAAATATGACAAGATTTTTTGTTCATTCAGGGGAAGCTGGGATTTCTTTTGCACATGACATCATAAGAAAATCTAACTTAGTAAATCATGACCCATGGCTTTTATCAACTGAAATTTCATTGGCAACTTTAAGAGGAAGAAATTCAAAATTTATTAAGCACGGTCAAAAAATAATAGATTCCAATTCTTTTCACCCTTTTAATATTACTGAACTTGCAAGTTCTTTAGCAACGATTGAAATGAAGAATTCAAATATTAAAAAAAGCAGAAAGCTGTTTGATCAATCATTAAATAAACCAAATGACAACTCTCTTGCTCAAGCAGAATGGGCATCACAAGAAGAAAAAAATTTGTTTACAATTAATTCCAGCCAGATGAATTTAGCAAACTCTTATGAAGCTGTGGCAAGAGATTTTGCTGAAAAAGGAAACTGGATTAAAGCAATAGAATATTCAAAAAAATGGTTTCTCGATTTACCATTCTCAAAGGGCTCGATTCTATTTGGTAATAATATTGCTCTTAAAAAATTAAAAGACCATAAGATTGCTGTAGATGTTGGAATGCTTGGCTTACGTTCACATCCACATGACCCACATTTACTTAACAATATTATTTACTCCCTCTGTATACAAAACAAAACAGACGAAGCCGAGCAGTTGTTTAATAAAGTTGATAAAACTGACCTAACATCAAAAAGCATTCACAATGTTTGTTTACTTGCCACACAAGGGCTACTTAGCTATCGAAAAGGCAATCCTGAAAAAGCAAGAAGATTTTATCTTGAAGCCTTGAGCTTAGCAAAGGAAATCGGTAATAATTCTTTAGTTTCAACAGCACTAACAAATATGACAAGAGAAGAGATTATTTTAGGACAAAAAGACTTATCAGATGTTATTCCCAAACTAATGGACATTGCAAAAAAATCTAACGACGAGGATTTGAAAGAAGACATCAAAATAGTAGTAGATTTGTATAACGAAAAAAAATAGACAAACGCACAACATGGATTTTGGTAGAAGTGGGACAGACGGATTTTTTTCTTGCCGTCGCTGGTATTTTCACCAACGACAAATGCAACACATCCCGCCCACCCCGATTCGTAATCGGGGTGGCACAGATCCGCATTTCTGACGCGCGAATCGGTCAGTCGCAAAGAAGCAAAATAGTATCCCCCCGGAAACGCCAAACCCCGCCGTTGCACTGAAGCCTGTGGCACACAAACCGCTTTAGTACCATCAATATCCTCCCGTGCTCAAACACATACGTTGTGCGTTAGCCCAGAAAACGACTCCCGACCGGCATTATTGAAGTTTTTGTTTCCAAATTTAGAAACTTTTCCTATATTCGTGACGTAAACAATGTTGCAGATGAGATATTTTGAGACGAGGTTTATGGAAGAAGCAAACGACTTTATAACAGAACTCGACCCCAAGACCATCAAAAAAATATTTTACACCATTGACCTTGCCGAACAGACGAATGACCCGAAATTGTTCAAGAAACTACGAAATGACATTTGGGAATTCCGGACGAAATTTGCGGGACTTCAGGTCAGGTTGCTGGCATTCTGGGACAAGTCAGGCAATGAGGAAACTTTGGTAATTGCCACCCACGGCTTCATAAAAAAGGTTGATAAAATACCGGGAAATGAAATTGACCGGGCAGAAAGACTGAGAAACAAGTATTTCTTGAACAAACAGAAAAAATAACCGTATGGCAACCACAGAAACCAAGACATATTCGCTTGCCGAAATGAAAGACAAGCACATCGGCAAAGTCGGGACAATTGACCGGGACGAATACGAATATGAACTCCGCATGGACATTTTGGGGAAAATGATTAAATCCGCGAGGCAGGAACGCCACTTGACCCAAGAAGAACTTGGCAAACTCGTGGGCGTGCAGAAAGCACAAATTTCCAAACTCGAAAGCAGTGCCAACAGCGCGACAATTGACACGGTTTTGAAAGTATTCAAGGCATTGAAGGCAGAGATTAACTTCAACGTGAAACTCGAAGACAATTTTATAAAACTCGCCTGACAGGAAAGCAGGCCGGTTGCAACAGCCGCTACAGGCACAATCCTTGCGGCAGTCGGGTTCCATCCGGAAAATAGTATCCCCCAAAAACACCAAACCCCCGCCGGTGCCAGGCACATCGGTGGGGGTTTGCCATGAAAACTCTTCCGCCAAACCTTCCCATTCCGGCGGGAATCGCGTAAATTCGCCGGACATTCGCCACAATAGGACATTGGCCACCAGACGATGAAGGCAAAATACATCAACCCGTTCACGGATTTCGGATTCAAGAAGATTTTCGGCGAGGAAGCCAGCAAGCCGATTTTGCTCGACTTCCTGAATGCCCTTCTGCCCCACCAGAACAAAATCGTCAATCTCTCTTTCAGCAACACCGAGCAGTTGGGCCAGACCGAAGCCGACCGGAAAGCCATCTATGACATTTACTGTGAAAATGAGAATGGCGAGAAATTCATCGTGGAACTGCAAAAAGCCAAACAAAACTATTTCAAGGAGCGAACCATCTATTATTCAACTTTCCCCATCAGGGAGCAAGCTGAAAAAGGAAACTGGAACTACAACCTGAATGCTGTGTATTGCATCGGCATTCTCGACTTTACGTTTGACGACTATGAAAACGAACCGGAGAAAAGCGAAGTTGTCCACACCATCAGGCTGAAAAACCAGAACGGCAAGGTTTTCTATGATAAGCTGACCTACATATACCTTGAGATGCCGAATTTCAACCAAGCCGAAAGCGAATTGCAAACCCGCTTGGACAAATGGCTGTATTTCATCAAGCACTTGGAGGATTTCCAGACCATCCCGGCCATCTTCAGGGATGAGGTTTTCACCCGCGCATTTGAAAAGGCCGAACTTGCCAAATTCGACCAGACGGAGTTGGACAGTTATGAGAACAGCCTGAAAACCTACCGGGATTTAAAGGGTGTCATTGACACTGCTTTTGACGAAGGAAAACTTGAAGGGAAACTTGAAGTGGCAAAAGCCCTCAAACAAAATGGTGTGCCGGCCGGCATCATCGCCAAGGCAACTGGGCTTTCCGAAAGCGAAGTGGACAGGCTGTAATTTGAAACAGTATCTTCCAAAAACACCAAACCCCCGCTGGTGGCCTGTGCACCGGCGGGGGTTCGCGTTCCCGGAATCCGTGGGGTTTGGCCTTTCCGGGGGATACTATTTTTCCGTACCGTTCTCGGCCTTGCCGCCTTGCAATATCGTGTGGCCCATCTTGTCGCGCTTGGTGGCCAGATATTTCTCATTGTGCGGGTTGGATGCCATTTCCAGCGGCACCGTGTCCACGATTTCCAGTCCGTAGCCCACTAGGGCGGCGCGTTTCTTGGGGTTGTTGGAAATCAGCCGGATCTTGCCCAAGCCCAAGTCGCGCAGTATCTGCGCGCCCACGCCGTAGTCGCGTTCGTCCATCCCGAAGCCCAGCTCCAAGTTGGCCTGCACCGTGTCGCGGCCCATTTCCTGCAATTTGTAGGCTTTCAACTTGTTGAGCAGCCCGATGCCGCGCCCTTCCTGATTCATGTAAAGCACCACGCCCTTGCCTTCGGCCTCCACGAGTTGCATGGCCTTGTGCAGTTGCCCGCCGCAGTCGCAGCGGCACGAACCGAACACATCGCCCGTCACGCACGATGAGTGTACGCGCACCAGCACCGGTTCGTCTTTTTCCCAGCGGCCTTTCACCAACGCCAAATGGATGTCGCCGGTGTTTTCCTGCCGGTAGGCAATCAAGTCGAAATGGCCGAATTCGGTGGGCATATCCACGCCGATTTCGCGCTTGATCAGGCTTTCGTAGCGCAGCCGGTATTCTATCAAGTGCTTGATGCTCACCAATTTCAACCCGAACTTATCGGCCAGCAGGCGTAGTTGCGGCAGCCGCGCCATTGAGCCGTCATCGTCCATGACTTCAATCAGCACGCCGCCGGGACGCAAGCCCGCCAGCACCGAAAAATCAAGCGAGGCTTCGGTGTGGCCGGTGCGGCGCAGCACCCCACCCTTTTTGGCTTTGAGCGGGAAAATATGTCCCGGACGGCCTAGGTCCGTCGGTTTCGTGTCCGGATTCACCAACGCCTGGACTGTAGCCGAACGGTCGTAGGCGGAGATTCCGGTGGTGCAGCCGTTGCCCAGCAAATCCACCGAAACCGTGAAAGGCGTTTCGTGTGTGGCCGTGTTGCGCCCCACCATCAAGTCCAGGCCCAATTCCTCGCAGCGGTCTTCGGTCAGCGAAACACAGAGCAGTCCGCCCGCCTCCTTACGCATGAAATTCACGATTTCGGGGGTCGTTTTTTCGGCGGCGCAAATCATATCACCCTCATTCTCACGGCCTTCATCATCCACGACAATAATGATTCCGCCTTCCCTGATGGCGGCAATGGCTTCCTCGATGGTGTCCAAACGGATGGGTTCCAAAACTTCGTTTTCCATGGGTGACAGGTTTGGTGTTTTTAAAAGATACTGTTTTTGAATTTGGAATCTTGAATGATAGAATGCAATGCAGAATCGGAAACGAGATAATTTGAAGACGCAAAACAGCCGCTTGCTTTTGGCGAATGGCAACTGTCCGGCGGCGGAGCCACGCCGGGCGGCCTCTGGTCGACGGCGCAAGTTCATCAACACCACCGAGATAGGAATCTCGGAACATGGGCGGCACGGGATAAGAATCCCGCGCCAGTTGTCTTGTCGCGCGTCTGCGACGCGTGACGACTGGTTCCGAGTCTGCGACTCGCTTGGCCACAGGCCGAAAACCCAGACCCATTCCATCAATCAACAGAAAACCGGGGCTAAAAAATTCACGGCTGCCCTCCGGGTTGCAATGCCCGGCGCATGGTTTCGGCTTTGAGCAGGCATTCCTCGTATTCCTGTTCGGCATCGGCATCGTAGGTTATCGCACTGCCCACCGAAAAGGAAAGGCATTGGCGGTGGGCATCGTACAAGATGCTGCGTATCACCACGTTGAAGTCAAAATCGCCACCGGGTGCAACGTAGCCCGCCGCACCCGAATACAGGCCGCGCCGCGCATCCTCGTAGTCGTCAATCAATTGCATGGCCCTGATTTTGGGTGCGCCGGTCATGCTGCCCATCGGGAAGGCGTTGCGGATGATTCCGGCAAGTTCCACGCCGGGCCGTACCCGCGCCGACACCGTGGAAATCATCTGGTGCAGCGCGGCAAACGTATAGATGCCAAACATTTCGTCCACGCGGGTGGTGCCCGGCACGGCACTGCGCGCCAGGTCGTTGCGCACCAAATCCACGATCATCATGTTTTCGGCGCGTTCCTTTTCGCTGCCGCGCAGTTGCTCTTTCAAAACAGTATCTTCCAAAACCGTCAAACCCCGCCTGGCCGTGCCTTTGATGGGCATGGAAACCAGGCGGCTGCCCGTTTTTTTCAGGAACCGCTCGGGCGAGGCGCACAGCAGGTATTGGTTTCCGGTTTTGCCGAAAACCGAAAACGGCATCGGCGAAAGCCGGTTCAGTGCCAAATACGTCTGCAAGGGATTGATGCGGGCGTTTTCGGCAAAAAATTCCATGCAATAGTTTATCTCATACACATCGCCCTCCAGAATGTGCTCGCGCAGTTTCCCGACGGTTTGCAGGTAGTTGCTGCGCGAAGTCCGCTGCCGGATTTCTCCGGTGAAAGACGGGTTTCCGGGCACGGTTTCCGTGGCGAGAATGGCCTTAAAAACCTGTTCAGGCTCGCCGAAAGTGGCGATTTCAAGCGTGTTCTCCCGGAACCAGACCAGGTGTTCGGGTACGTAGAAAAATGCATCCGGAAACTGCACCGAACCGGGATTTTGGCTGGCAAGGTTTTCAATCTCGTTTTTCAGGTCGTAGCCCAAATGCCCGATGAGCCATTCGTTGTTTTGGTTATAAAAATCCTGCAAGTCGCTGAAAACCTGACTCTTGCGCAGCGGCACTATCTGCCTTGCCCCGGCGGCCAGCATTGCCGGAAAGCCGCCGTTGGGGTAATCCACACTTAGGCCATTGTCGGTAAAGAAATGGAAATGGCTGAATTGGGCAGCCCAATGCAGGGCTTTTAGGGTGGCTTCGGCCAAGGGGTAGGTTTCAGGAAGGGAAAATATGCGGTGGATTCTGGCTTGCATGGCGCAAAAATAGGCAATTCCGGGGCGGCCTCCGTGCGGTTTTTCCGGTTCGTGTTTTTTGTCGTAAACTTGCGTTGGCTTTACCTGAAACTGACGCATGAAAAAAGTGCTTTTCATTGACCGCGACGGCACCATTATCACCGAACCCCTCCCCGACCGGCAGATAGACTCGCTCGGGAAACTGGAATTCATTCCCAAAGCCATCAGCAACCTGCGCAAAATTGCGGAGGAAACGGATTACGAGTTGGTGATGGTGACCAACCAGGACGGGCTGGGCACAGATTCGTTTCCCGAAGACACGTTCTGGCCGCCGCAACAAAAAATGGTGCGGACGCTGGCCGGTGAGAACGTGCATTTCGCCGCCGTCCACATTGACCGCAGTTTCGCGCACCAAAACCTACCCACGCGCAAGCCCGGCACCGCCATGCTCGGCCCGTACCTGACCGGCGATTATGACTTGGCAAACTCCTACGTGATCGGCGACCGGGCCACGGATGTGCAACTGGCCCGCAACCTGGGCACAAAAGCCATCCTTTTCAATTCAGAATTCAGAATTCAGAATTCAGAATTGAAAAATAGTATCCCTGAAAACACCCAAACCCCCGGCCTCCCGCTTTTGCCCTCCGACTTGGTTACGGCGGATTGGGATGAGATTTACCGGCATCTGAAACTGCCCGCCCGTGTGGCCGAAGTGACGCGCCACACCAAGGAAACGCAGATTTCGGTAAGGCTGAACCTCGACGGCTCGGGGCAGGGACAAATGCGCACGGGCCTCGGCTTTTTCGACCACATGCTCGACCAGCTTGCCAAGCATTCGGGCGCGGACCTGGACATAACCGTGGCCGGCGACCTGCACATCGACGAACACCACACCATTGAGGATACCGCGCTGGCACTCGGCGAAGCCTACGCCAAGGCACTCGGCGACAAGCGGGGAACCAACCGCTACGGTTTCTTGCTGCCCATGGACGAGGCTTTGGCGCAAGTGGCGATTGACTTTTCGGGCCGCCCGTGGCTGGTGTGGGATGCGGAGTTCAAACGCGAGAAAATCGGCGAGATGCCCACGGAGATGTTTTTCCATTTCTTCAAATCGTTTGCGGATGCGGCCAAGTGCAACCTGAACATCAAGGTGGAGGGCGACAACGAACACCACAAGATCGAGGCGGTTTTCAAGGCCTTCGCCAAAGCCATCAAAATGGCCGTGACCCGCAATGTGCATGAACTGGACAGCCTGCCCAGCACCAAGGGCACGCTGTAGCCCCCGCAAGGCAAACAGAATAGTATCTTTCAAAAACGACAAACCCACCCAATCAAAACTCCCCTTTGGGGCTTTCATTATCATGTTCACCGGAATCATTGAGACCGTTGCCGAAATCGGCGCGTTGAAGGCGGAAGGAACCAACCTGACGTTTACGCTGCATACGCCGCTGGCCGCCGAATTGAAAACAGACCAGAGCGTGGCGCACAACGGCGTGTGCCTGACCGTGACCGAAGCCTGGGACACGGGCTACACGGTGACGGCCATCCAAGAGACGCTGCAAAAAACCAGCCTAGGCCAGTGGAAACCCGGCACGCTGGTGAACTTGGAGCGGTGCATGGCCGCCAATGGCCGTTTCGACGGGCATATTGTGCAGGGGCACGTGGACCAGACCGGCATTTGCACGCACGCAGCGGACATGGACGGCAGTTGGGTTTTCAGTTTCCAATACGATCCGGCACCGGGCAACATCACCGTCGAGAAAGGCTCGGTGTGCATCAACGGCGTGAGCCTGACCGTGGTTGACTCGCGCGATGACGGTTTCAGCGTGGCCATTATCCCTTACACTTACGCGCACACCAATTTCCGGCAGTTGGCGGTGGGCGACCGGGTAAATCTGGAGTTTGATGTCATTGGTAAGTATTTGGCGAAAATCATGCAAAAAAGACAGTGACGCGTTGCTACCTTTCGATTGGAACCATTGCGGATTGGTTCTGCCGAATGCCGCAAGCCGCCCCGCAAAGCCGGGTTGGCGGTATTGGGTTGCCGTCAAAGTTCGGCCCAACCGGAGAACCGCCCCAAGGCTTCGGACGGGTGACATTACGGCCTTTTGCGCAGCGGATTGAAAATAGTATCTGAAAACCAACGCAAACCCACCTTTTCCGTTACCGGCGGAAGACCAAATGGCGGCTTTTGCCGAGGACGAAAAAAACCAGCTCATGAACTGTATAATTGTGGATGACGATGAAATGTCGCGGACGATAGTCCGGCATTTTGTCGAGCAGACCAAATCGCTGAACCTTGTGGGTATGTGCGCCGACGGCATTGAGGCCGTGAACCTGCTGCGCACCGACCCAGTGGATGTGATTTTTCTGGACGTGGAAATGCCCGAGATGACGGGCATAGAACTGGTCAAGTCATTGACCGTCAAGCCGCAGGTAGTCATCATCACTTCGCGTTCCGATTACGCGGTCGAGGCGTTTGAATACAGCATTTCCGATTACCTGGTCAAGCCGATCACGTACGCGCGGTTTTTGAAATCCGTTGAACGGGTGCGCGAAAACATCGGGCACCAAAGCACCGCGCACCAGCCCGCGCCCTCCCAAGACCTGTATATCAAAACCGATTCCAAAATAATCAAGGTCAGCCTCAACGAGTTGCTGTACGTGGAGGCCCTTGCCGATTACGTGGTGCTGCATACGGCAACCGCCCGCTACATCGTGCATTCGACCATGAAAGGCATTGAACGCAAACTTTCCGACGGGGCGTTTGTGCGCATCCACCGCTCCCACATCATCAACACCAACAAAATCGAGTCCATCGAAGACTTGTCGGTGGTCATCAACAAGAAATACATTCCCATCGGAGCCTCGTACAAGGAGAATTTTTTGAAGCGGCTGAATATCCTCTGACATTCCGGCGCGTGTCACGCCCGGATGCCGCGCCCTTCCAAACGCCGCAACACCAGCAGGCGCAGCCGCACCATGGCAACCGCGCACAGCACGCCCACACCCGCCCCGGCCAACACGTCGAGCGGGTAATGCACGCCCACGTAAATGCGGCTGTAAGACACCAGCACCGCCCACGGAAACAACAGAACCACCCAACGCCCGTGTTGGCACAACAGCAAACACGCGCTGGTGGCCAAGGCAAACGTGGTGGAGGCGTGCGACGACACAAAACCGTACTGGCCGCCGCAACCGCGCAGCACATACACCAACCGCTTGATTTCCAAGGTGTGGCATGGACGGAAACGCATGAACAACGGCTTCATCAGGCCGGAAGCCACGTAGTCGGCTAGGCCCACGGCGGCGGCAATGGCAAGGATAATCAGGAGGGCGCGGCTTTGGTGGCGCACGGCAATCCACGCGAGCAAGGCGGCGTAGAGCGGAATCCAGAAAAACTGGTCGCTGGCCCAATACATGACCGGATCCAGCCACGCCGCGTGCCGGTGGTTGAGCCACAGGAACAGTTCGGTATCCCACGCTTCTATTGTTTCAACCACGATCCGGTATTTGGTATGGCGGTGACCCGATTAGGGCAACCCGCAAAATAGTATCCTTTGAAAAGCCCAAACCCGGCCAAAAACCATGGTCTCAGGCTTGCGCGGGCATCACCCATTCCACGCCTTTTTTCAGCAAGTCCAGCGTTTCAGCCTCCCGGCTTCCCGGTTGCACCTGGTAATCATAATGCCACTGGGCCACGGGCGGCAGGCTCATCAAAATGGATTCGGTGCGGCCATCGGTGTCCAGCCCGAACTTGGTTCCCTTGTCGTATACCAGGTTAAATTCCACGTAGCGGCCCCGGCGCACCATCTGCCACTGTTTTTCGGCTTCCCCGTAGGCAATCCGCGCGTTCTTGTGCATCAGGTACGTGTAGAGCAGCGCGAAAGACTCGCCGACATCCTGCACGAAATCAAACACTTGTTCCTTGGTGAAGCCTTCATCGGCCGACAACCGGTCGAAGAAAATGCCGCCGATGCCGCGCGTTTCCTGCCGGTGTTTGATGTAAAAATAATCGTCGGCCCAAGCCTTGAAACGGGCGTAAAAGCCGGGATGGTGGCGGTCGCAGACGGATTTCATGGCCGAATGGAAGTGCCGCGCATCGGTGGCATCCACGTAATGCGGCGTAAGGTCAATGCCGCCGCCAAACCACCACACGCCATTGGTCATCTCAAAGTAGCGCACATTCATGTGGATGATCGGCACCATCGGGCTGAACGGGTGCATGACCACCGACACGCCGGTGGCGTAAAAATCGGCCTCCTCCAGTTTGAAAGCCCGCAGAATGGCGGGCGGCGTGGCTCCGTACACCGCCGAAAACGCCACGCCGCCCTTGGCCAGCACGCCGCCATCTTGGATAATACGCGTGCGGCCACCGCCGCCGCCCTCCCGGTTCCAGGCATCCTCGTGAAACACGGCTTTGCCATCCGCTTTCTCCAAGGCATGGCATATCCGGCCTTGCAAGCCCTGAAACCACTGGGCGATATGTTCTTTTGTCAGCATCGGGGTTGGAAAGTCATGGCAAACAGGCATCCGCGCAAAAACAAATGGGCAAATGAATGAATGAGAAAATGGCTGAAAACAGTATCTTTTGGAAAGCCCAAACCCGCCTATTTAAAAGTCTCTTCCTTCGGAGGGGATTCAGGGGAGGCCGGTTGTCAGTTTTCCTGTATCACGAATTTCACCGTACCGGTGGAAACGGCTGCCGGGCTGTCGTTGTCGTCTTTGGGCGTGAACGTGCCTGACTGCACATAGCGTTTGCAAACCGCCGCATCTTCGGGCGACAGCGTGGATTCCACCTGCCGCACCGAAATAACCTTGCCGTCCTCGTCAATCTTCACTTCAAACACTACGTAGCCCGCGCCTTGCAGTTTGTCGGGGTCGGGCCGGCCAATGCGGGCATTCCAGCCCCGGATGTTGGAGTTCACGCCACTGCCCACACCGCCCGCGTCACCGCCGCCCGTACCGGGCTTGCCGCTGTAGTTCTTAGAACCCATGATGCCGCGCGGGTCGCCTTTGTCGCCGAGTTTGCCTTGGTCGTCGCCGTTGTTGTTGCCCGCCATCTTGCCGCTGGTGCCGTTGTTCACGCCTCCGGCTCCGGTCTTGTCGGTTTTCTTGAACAAGGCCCGCTGATCTACCTGCGGCTTGGGTTTCTCCTCAACTTTGGGGGCGGGCGGCGTTGGGGTTACGGGTTTGGGCTTCTCAATCGGCTTTTTCACGGGCGTTTCGGCCACGGGTTTTTCCTTGGGCTTCTCTTTTTTGGGGTCGGGCGTTGCTTTCACTTCCTCCACCGCATCCTCGTCATCAGTCGTGACTACCGCATCATCTTCGGCTTTGGGGGCAGCTTGCGGCTGCGCCGGGGCAGGTGCGGCTTCGGGCTGCGGCATCGGATCCACGGGCGGGTTGCCAGACTTGGCCTCCGGGTTGGGCGGGTTGTTGTTGGGCGGCGCGTACGATTCAACATCGCCACTGCCTTCATTGTCAAAGCCGTAGCTCACTTCCACGCCACCTTCCGCAATCTCGGACGGCAGCGGGTCGGGCACAATCATGACAATCCACAGGAAACAGATTATCAGCAGCGCGATGTACAGCGTGGAAGTGATGACGAATGCCGTGCGGCGGTTTTCCTTTTCTTCAGTCAGGGTGCTTGCAGCCATGAGTTTTGATTGGTTTTCGCCAATATTATGTTGGTTCGGGGAGAATGGCATAACCGCGAAGGCAAAAACCCCACCAAAACCATTTTCCAGTGATTTATTTTTTCTGGCAGCAAATCCGAAATATTCCCAACGGATGTGGCCTTAAAAAACAAAAATTATGTATTTTCACAAACCAATTGTTTTTGCGTTTTATGTCAAAATTATTCCTACGACACACGGGCAGGCAAAACACGGGTTTCAATGCATTTTCATCGTTTAAAATATAAAAATCGCATGAAAACACAATCCGTCTTGATTTGCATAGCTTTCTTCATAACGCTGACCCTGACAGGGCAAGAATTGGCCAAAAATGACCAAACATCCTCACGGAAAAATGAGGAGGATGAGGCAAAACTGTACGTGTACCGCCCGGCAAAACTGGTAGGCATTATGATCAATTACGATATTTATACCGACTCTGTTAAAATAGGCAGGGCGGTTTCCTCAAAAGCATTCGAAACAGATATACTTCCATACAGAACAATAGAAATATGGGCCAAAACGGAAGTGAAAAGATCGGTTACTTTGCAAGCGGAACCGGGAAAAGCATATTATCTCCGGTGCGGTCTTCGTTGGGGCGTATTAGTAGGGCATCCAAAATTGGAACTTGTCAATCCATACCACGGTGAATTGGAATACAGATTGGTTTCCCGACAGATAAACAGGCGAGAGTACCGGCGACAAATTAGGAACCAAGCAAAACACACGCAGCCAAATGAAAACACAAGCAATTGATTTTGCATTTGTTACTGGCAAACATTACAATTCAAATAGTTTTTTCAGCAAGTCAAAAACAAAAATAGTATTTTTCCGAAAGCACGAACCCCGCCGTTGTTGAAAACGGCGGGGTTCATTGTTTTATTTCACGCCACGCGCCGGCTTTGAAAGCGACCCGGTCAGTTTTCAAACACCCACGCGGCCGGATATTGTTTTTTCATTTCTTGGGCCTTGGCTTCGGCGGCGGTGCGGCTCTCGTAGTCGGCCACCGAAACCTTGATCAGGCCGTTGATGCCGCGTTCCAGTGTCTTGGCTCCGGCCATGCCTTCGGCCAGCAGTTGGCGGCGGAATTTTCCGGCATTCTTCTCAACCGAGAACCCGTTGACCACCACGTAATACCGGATTTTGGCAACGGTTTTCTTTGGTTCAGCCTTGGCGGGGGTTTCGGCTTTTCGGGAGATACTATTTTCCGGTTTCAAAACCACCTTGGGCATTTCCTTTTCCGGCACAACCGGTTCGGTCACAGTGTTTTCCAGCGCAATGTTTTCAGCCGGAATGTTTTCCTCTGCCGATCCCCATCCTTCGCCGTCAGCCACGTCCGGAGCATCGGCTACCAGCGTTTCGGGCTGGGGAACCGGCAATGCGGACACGCTGGCGGGCTTGCGGTTTTTAAACAGCCGCTCCTCGGTTTCCCTAACCGTCGAATCCTCTTCGGAGGGCATATTGATCAACGCCCCGAACGGGTTCAGCGAGCCTAATGCTTGGTTGGTGGTGTTGAAAACCAGATAGCCGGTCAGTGCCGAAATGCCGACAATGGCCGAAAGGCCCAGCGTGTACACCAACTGCCGGTTGCGGCGCAGCAGGCCAACCAGTTCATTGCCAGCGGCTTGCGCATTGTGCAAAACGGGCTGGCGGTCTTTGGTGCGCGGCTTGGACGCGTGGTATGGCCGACGCTCAATGGGCTGGAATGAAAGTTCGGGCAGGCCGAAACCGTCGTTCAGGTAATTGACCCGGTTGATTGGTTCAAATTCCATCCGCCGTTCGGGCGTGAGCGAAAGCGTTCCGATTTCGTCAAACGTGTATTTCTGGCTCTGGCGGATTTGCAGGCGGATGTGTTCGGCAAACTGGCTTACGGCTTGGGTGGCTTGCTCGCGCGTGATGCCCTCGCCGAGTGCCACGTGGCTGATTAGAAGCCCGTCGTTGAGGCGCAGCATCTCATTGAACGCAATGGCTTTGCAGGGCGGCACAAATGTGTGCCGCGCCGGATGGATGGTTGCCGGTGCGTAGGTGGCAATGAAGCCGCCGAAGTCGGGAATGACCACGCAGTCGTTGTCGAACAGCAGTTGGCGGATGTATTTTTCAATCATGGCGGTTTTGTTTGGGAAGTTCGGTTAGCGTTTTTAGGCTTGCTGAAGGGCGGGATTTTTACTACAGATGTTGATGCAGAGAACTGAATTTCCTGTAAACACAAAGTTGTGTGCGGAACATTAAACCCCGCCTGTTGCGAATATGCTGTCAGTTGTGGTGCTTCTCATTCGTCCATTGTTTTGGAAGCCCAACTTTTCGCAACATTTCATTTGCTTTCTCCAACTTATCAGGGAACAAAACGATGTCGTCATATTTATTCAACGACTTATCAATTTTCACAATCGGAATTTTCCGTCTTTTTAATTCTGTCGTTATTTTCATAATGTTGATATTTAATATAACAATTATTTATTTTTTCGTCTGACTAAAAAACCTTCGTATTCGACATTTTTTTTGAAAGGTTCCCAGTCGTCATTTGTTTCTCCTAAAACTTCGAAGTCGGCTGTTACTTCTGATAAAAATTTTGTAATACCCATTCTGTAAAGCCGTGTCCTTACCTTCGTGCTTCCAGTTGCATAAATCCAAACGTGTGGATACTTGTCAGTAAAAGCGTAAATAGTTGCTACTACTGTTGTCAAAACCTTTTCACTGTCGCCGTTATTTGAAATCACAGTATCGTCTACGTCTCCCGTTGAGTGGTCTTTGTCGCCAAACGCAAGATTATAAATGTCTTTGAGGTTGGTCGGCTGGTAACGCACAAGTTTATGAATCAGCCCTTTTTGTCCTTCGCTGATAAATTCGAAGGTCAGCAATTTTTCACTTGATGCCAACGGATACTTGGGCAATTTCATTTTCTACTACAGTTCTTTTTTGTCAAACTTTGTACTTGTTGAGAAGTAAAGCTAAGTCATTGGGGATTTCCATTGGCCTTAGCGGTGGAACATTTGCTCCTCCCGTGTTTCCAACAGGTACTTGACCGACAAATGACTTCACTCCACCTATCAGGAGTCGGGGTATCTGTCCAACTATTTCTTTTTTGTCTTTTATATGAATCCCGAATTTTAACATTAACGAATGAACGTGATTATGCTCTCTCGGCCACAATTACCCAAGTATGTGAGCCCTTTCAAGATGTCGCCAAGCTATTGACAAATTACCCATGATTAACTCTTCTTGATATTTTTGGAGTTCATCAATGTAATGAGTCCGAAGTCCGTCCGGCATTCCCCAATACAGTTTCATTCTATTGATAGGGTGAAGAATTGGTAGAATATTTTGTCAATTCCAGTAGTCCGTCATCCGTGTAAACCTTGCAGCCATCCTGTCAGTTTGCTAAAACCGGATTAGGTCGGCGTAACACAAACCAGTATGTTCAAAAATAGTATCTTTTTAAATGCCCAAACCCGCCGGTCATTTTTCCGGGCGGGAGAGGCTTCACGTTCCAAGGCAAAGGACAATCAGAACGAGAAACTCGCGCCGAGCATGGCGGTGGCTCCCCGGTTTTGATAATACTGGAACCGCTGGTAGCGGCTGGATAACAGGTTGTTAAGTGACAAATATGCGGAGAATTTTTCTAAAAAAATGTATTCGGCCTTTAAATTCACGTCCGCAATCGGGTCGAGTTGCACGGCTTTTTCGGTGACCTCAGTGCCGTTGCGCACGTATTTCGGGGCTTGCATCCCACCAAGGTAATAGATTTCGGTGGTAAAAAACAGGCTTTCGGTGGCCGCAAAACGGCCCATCACCGTTGCCGTAAACGTGGGGCGGTGCCAGGGCTGTTGCAGGTTTTTGAGGGTGTACTTGTAAAAGTCGGCCTTGGCGGCAATCCTGAATTTCTTGCCCGCGTCGTAGGCCACCTCGGTCGAGAGGTTCAATACGCCGGTGTTTCCGGTTTCGTACGTCAGGTCAAACCGGGTGGTATCGCGCAGGCTGTTCGTAAAAAAGTACAAGTTGCGGTACTTGGCGATTGACGTGCGTACGTCGAAACTCAGCGCGCCGCCAAGCTGCCGTTTGATGCCGCCGTACAGGTCGGAAATTTTGCTGGCGTTGAACACTTGCAGGCGGTCGTTCACAAACGGGTTGTCGCCCACAATCTGCCGGAAATAGTTGCGCTGCACATCGCCGGTGAATCCGCCAAACGCGGTAAATGCCTTTCCCACTGTCAGTTGCGCCTCTATGATCGGGTAGAGGTTGATTTTCGGAATCGCCGCCGTGGTGTCGTTCTGGGTGACGATATTCAGTCCGGCGGTAATGGTGAAAGCGTCCTTGCTGAATTGCAACTGCGGCTTGCTGCGGAACAGGTTTCGGCTCACAGAGCCGCTGTCTTGCAGGCGGGTGAAGTACGTTTCCGACGGCGTGAGAATGGTCAACGCATCGGAAATCTTATATTTTCCATCAAGGTTGACATTGAACTCAAACTCGCTGGCGTTGTAGGCATCCTTGGTATTGAAAACGTTGAGATTGAGCTTGTAGTCCAGTGGCGAATCGGTTTTGTTGTTGGCAAAAGTCGTTTTTAAAGCTATCGTGCTGAACACCTGCCGGATATCCTTGCGGTCGCGTTTCACGCCCGAGCCGTAGAAATGGTACAAGTCGCGCTTGAATTCCAGCCCCGCCGAGGCGGTCAGGGCATCGGCGATGAACTTGACGTTGCCGCTCAGCAGGCTTTCCTGCGTGGCCGAGTTGTTGCCGTTGACGGGACCCCGGCCAAACGACAGGAATTTGCCCCGTGCATTCCACGAAAACGCGTCGTTGCGCTTGGAACCGAAAAAAGCGTCGCCATAAATGCCCATGTAGTTGCCCAAAGCGGCTTTCAGGTAATTGCCCGTCGATTCCTTGGCCGGTTCTTGGGCCATCTGCAATATCCGGAATTTTGTGTTCAGGTCGGCCAGTTTCAGGTTGCGGTCGGTGGCCTCGTATTTTTGGGCGGCGTTTTCGGGTTTTTTGGCCAGTGTGGTCACTTTCTCAAAGTTGCGTTCGGCTTCGGGCAGCGTGAT
>JAYWIH010000153.1:0-8694 GCA_043789005.1 Sphingobacteriales bacterium | reverse complement strand
CCGGAACTGAAACTGCACGAATGCGGATTGCCAAAAGACATGGCGGCTGAGCTGTTCAAGCCGTTCATCATCAGGAAACTGATTGAACGCGGCATTGTCAAAACCGTGAAGTCGGCTAAGAAAATCGTGGATCGGAAAGACCCCGTGGTTTGGGACATTCTTGAAAATGTGCTCAAAGGCCACCCTATCATGTTGAACCGCGCGCCGACACTGCACCGGCTGGGCATTCAGGCATTCCAGCCCAAACTGATTGAAGGCAAGGCTATCCAGTTGCACCCACTGGTAACTACGGCGTTCAATGCCGATTTTGACGGTGACCAAATGGCCGTACACGTTCCATTGGGACAGGAAGCGATTCTGGAAGCATCGCTGCTGATGCTTGCCTCGCACAATATCCTGAACCCGGCCAACGGGGCACCAATCACCGTGCCTTCGCAAGACATGGTATTGGGTTTGTATTACGTGACCAAAGGCCGCAAGCACACCCCCGAATACCCGATTGCGGGCGAAGGCAAAATGTTTTATTCCGATGAGGAAGTGACGATTGCCATCAACGAAGGCATTCTTTCCAAACACGCTAATATCAAGGTTCGTACAAAAGTGCGCAATGAAAAGGGCGAACTGGAAACGAAACTGATTGACACTGTGGCCGGGCGGGTGCTGTTTAACCAAGCAGTGCCGGAAGAAGTCGGTTTTATCAATGAACTGCTGACCAAGAAGAAATTGCAGTTGATTATCGGGCAGATTTTCAAGACTGTAGGGATGTCGCGCACCGCGCAATTCTTGGACGAGATAAAGGAACTCGGCTTCCAGATGGCCTTCCGTGGTGGCCTGTCCATCGGCCTGAATGATGTGAAGATACCCGATGCCAAAGCCAAACTCATCAACAGTGCGACCGGTGAGGTAGACAACGTATGGAATAATTATCTGATGGGCCTGATTACCGACAACGAACGGTACAACCAAGTGATTGACATTTGGACGCGGGTGAACACCCAGATCACCGAGTCGCTGATGAAGCAATTGGAAGGCGACCAGCAAGGCTTCAATTCCATTTACATGATGATGCACTCTGGTGCCCGCGGTTCGCGTGAGCAAATCCGGCAGTTGGGAGGTATGCGCGGCCTGATGGCCAAGCCCCAGAAAAACTTGCAAGGTTCGGTCGGTGAAATCATCGAAAACCCTATCATCTCCAATTTCAAGGAGGGACTGGACGTATTGGAATATTTCATTTCGACGCACGGTGCGCGCAAAGGCTTGGCCGATACGGCATTGAAAACCGCCGATGCCGGCTACCTGACGCGCCGCTTGGTAGACGTGGCTCAAGATGTGATTATCAACGAAGAGGATTGCGGAACCCTGCGCGGCATTTTGGTAACCGCATTGAAAGACAACGAAGACATAGTGGAGCCGCTTTCCGAGCGTATTCTGGGCCGCACCACGGTACACGACGTTTTTGATCCGCTTTCGGGCGATTTGATTGTGGCCGCTGGCGACCAAGTGACCGAAGAGGTGGCAATACACATTGACCAAACCAGTATTGAAGCGGTGGAAATCCGCTCGGTATTGACTTGCGAAACCCGCCAGGGCGTATGCGCCAAGTGCTACGGACGCAATCTGGCTTCGGGCCGCATGACCGAGATTGGCGAGGCAGTGGGTGTCATTGCGGCACAATCCATCGGCGAGCCGGGCACGCAGCTTACGCTGCGCACCTTCCACGTGGGTGGTGTGGCTTCCAACATTTCGTCGGATGCCAACATCAAGGCCAAATTCGACGGCGTGATCCAGTTTGAGGAGTTGCGCACCATCACAACCGCCAACAAAGAAGGAGAGAAAATGAACGTGGTGATGGGCCGCTCGGGCGAAATCAAAATCATGCAGGAAGGAAGCGACAAGGTGCTGATCAGTAACCACGTGCCTTACGGCGCATTCCTGAAAGTGACCGATGGCGAGAAAGTGAAAAAAGGCGATGAGCTTTGTTCATGGGATCCTTACAACGCGGTCATCCTTTCGGAAATCAACGGCACCATTCAGTTTGATGCCATCGAAGACGGTGTTACGTTCCGCGAGGAATCGGATGAGCAGACCGGCTTCCGCGAGAAAGTAATCATTGACACCAAAGACAAGGCCAAGAACCCCGCTGTGGGCGTGGTTGGCAAAAATGGCGAAGCCAAGGCATACAGTATGCCGGTGGGTGCGCACTTGTCGGTGGAGAATGGTGCGACCGTTCGTTCCGGCCAAGTGCTGGCCAAGATTCCGCGTGCCATTGGCAAAACGCGCGACATCACGGGCGGTTTGCCACGGGTTACGGAATTGTTTGAGGCACGCAACCCCTCAAACCCGGCGGTGGTGAGCGAGATTGACGGCGTGGTGACCTACGGCGGCATCAAACGCGGCAACCGCGAGATTTTCATCGAATCGCGCGATGGCGTACGCAAGCGTTACATGGTTCCGCTGTCCAAGCACATTTTGGTGCAGGACAATGACTTCATACGCGCCGGTGTGCCGCTTTCCGATGGAGCCATAACCCCGTCGGACATTCTATCCATCAAAGGGCCGACAGCCGTGCAAGAATACTTGGTCAATGAAATCCAAGAGGTTTATCGTTTGCAGGGCGTGAAAATCAATGACAAGCACATTGAGTGCATTGTACGCCAAATGATGCAGAAAGTGGGCATCATTGAAGCCGGTGACACCAAGTTCCTGCCGGGGCAGAATGTGGACCGGTTTGATTTCCGCGAGACCAACGATGCCATCATGGATTTGAAGGTTGTCACGGATGCCGGAGATTCGGAAACGTTGAAGCCCGGGCAGATTATTTCCGCCCGCCGTCTGCGCGACGAAAACTCCAGCCTCAAACGCCGCGACCTGCGTATTGCCGAGGTTCGTGACGCGGAAGCCGCCGTTTCGCAACCGACGCTGCAAGGAATCACGCAGGCTTCGTTGGGTACCGAAAGTTTCATTTCCGCCGCCTCGTTCCAAGAAACCACCAAGGTATTGAGCGAAGCCGCCGTGCGTGGCAAAGCCGATACACTGAACGGATTGAAAGAGAACGTGATTGTGGGCCACCTGATTCCGGCCGGAACCGGCAACCGCCGCTACCAGAACCTGATTGTGGGTTCGGAAGAGGAACTTGAAGTAATGACTGCCGCAACCACGGCCAAGGAACGCCAGCCGCAACGCCGCAAGGAATTGCAGGACTGACGGAAAATAGTGTCCGCCACGGCGGACAAGTTGTTTTGAAAATGCAAAAGCCCCCGATATTCAGGGGCTTTTGCATTTGTGGCTCCGCAATCATGGTTGGAAATATGCATCCGGAAAATAGTATCTTTGCCGAAGGTCAAACCTGCTCCGTGCGGGGTTTGGCCTTTTCCAAAGATACTATTTTCCAAACACACACTTTACGCACCGATGGCCGACAAAACACCGCCCGAAGAGGACAACCAACTGAACATTGAGCTTTCGGAGGAAATGTCCGAAGGCGTGTATGCCAATTTGGTCATGATTGCGCACTCCAACACCGAGTTTGTGCTGGATTTCATCCGCATCATGCCCGGCGTGCCCAAAGCCAAAGTAAAGTCGCGGGTAATTATCACGCCCGAGCACGCCAGACGGCTGCTGGCGGCCTTAAAAGACAATATCCGCAAGTATGAGGAAACTTTTGGCGGCATCCGCCAGACGGAGGAAAACTTCAGCCTGCCCATGACTTTCGGCGGCCAAATCGGCGAGGCGTAAACAACACGGGTTGCACAATCAGCCAAAACCCCGGACTCATTGCTGAGTGCCGGGGTTTTGGCTTTCCGGGAGATACTATTTTTCCGGCCCGAACCACGCGCCATCAAAATTTCCGCTTAACAAAAACTTAACATTGGCCGGTGCAACCTTTTGACCGGATCGTGTGTCCTGCCTTCGGGAAATAGTATCTCCCAATCCACCCAAACCCATTAAGCCCATGGAAACCAAACCTTTACCCGGATTTCTGACCCGGATTCCTTCCGGGATTCTCTTGTTGGCAGCCGTTTTATCGGGCTGCCTCACCGACCCGGAAAAAGTTTCCGTGGAAAAGGAAGGCTACCAGCCAGTGTACATCACGCAAAAGGAAGCCCTGCAAGTGGCCTCGCTCCCCGCCCGGCCGCTGCGCCAGACCGGAAAGATTTACGCCAAAGACACGCTGGTGTTCGTGAACGAGCTGAACAAGGGCTTCCACGTGATCAATAACAAAAACCCGCGCAGCCCGCAAAACATCGCGTTTGTGAGCATACCCGGCAATGTGGACATTGCCGTGAAAGGTAACAGTCTTTACGCCGATAATTTCACTGACTTGGTGGTGCTTGACATTGCCAATCCAAGAAACATCACGTTGGTCAAGCGGCTTGCCAAGGCACTGCCGCAGGGAATTCAGGATTATCCGCCCTACCAGAATGTATTTTTCGAGTGCGTGGATCCAAGCAAAGGCGTGGTGTCGGGCTGGAAAAAAACAATGCTCACCGACCCCAAATGCCGACGGTGAGGCAGTTAAAAAGCAACCCGGCAAAATAGTATCTTCCGGAGAGGCCAAACCTTCTTGTATGCCTGAACGCCGATTTCCCCTGCCGGTCCGGCATACAGTGTCTGACCTACGTTCGCAAAATAGTATCTTTCAAAAAGCCCAAACCCCGCCATCGGTTACGCACGTTGATTCTTTTGATTTCTTTTTCACCCGAAACAACACCCTTCCCATGAAAAAAATCCTGTTTCTTTTTGCGGTGCTGGCCTCGCTTGGCAGCAGTTGCAGCGGCAGTCTTGACAGCGCCGGTTCGCCAACACCCACCAACACGGGCACGGGCGGCTCGCTGGCCCGGTTCACGATTTCGGGCAACCGGCTTTACGTGGTGGATCAATCAAATCTGCGCAGTTTCGACATCAGCCAAGCGGCCAACCCGCAGCAAAGCACCACCGTACCTATTGGCGTGGGCATTGAAACCGTGTTTCCGTACGGCAACAGCCTGTTTGTCGGTGCTTCCGATGCCATGTATATTTTCGATGTCAGCAATCCGGCGCAGCCCCGGCAGTTGGCGCGCTACGGCCATTTTGTGGGTTGCGACCCGGTGGTGGTGCAGGGCAACTACGCCTACGTGACCTTGCGCACTACCGGTTGCCGCCCCAGCGGCAACAATGTGCTCGATGTGATTGACATCAGCAACCTGAGCAGCCCGCGCGTGGTGCAGACCTACAACATGACCAGTCCCTACGGCCTGGGCATCCGGGGCAACAGCCTGTTTGTGTGCGAAGGCACCGCCGGAATGCGTGTTTTCGATGCCACCGACCCGGTGCAATTGGTGCAGAAAAGTTTTATCAACACAATCAAGACTTACGATGTGATTCCGTTACCGCAGTCGCTGCTGGTGGTGGGCGAAGACGGCCTGCTGCAATACGACTACTCCAATCTGGCTGATTTGAAATTATTGAGCAGGATTGACGTGGTGAAAGACTGACGGAATCTGCAACATTGATGATCGGCAGGGTTTGCTGATTTCCAGACATACTATTTCATGAAGCCACTGTAACACATGAGAAACCACTTTTTTGCTTTTGCATTAGTTGCCGTGCTGTTTCCGTCCGTGGCAAGCGGTCAGGAAGTTGAGCCACTCAAGGCACGCGCCGAAAAACCCTTCCGCCCGGTTTGGGTTATCAAACTCGCGCCGCTCGCCATGATTGACATTGACCCGACGTTGCAAGGGGCCGCCGAATATTTCTTCCGCCCCCGCGTGAGTGTACAGCAGGAACTCGGGTTTATGCGGATTGCCAATTGGATCAACATCAATGAGAAATACCCCCGGAATATTTTCCGTTCACGCACCGAAATACGGCTCTATCTTTCCAAGCGCAAAGTGGCTCCTTGGGGTGCGTATCTGGCATTGGAGGGGTTTTACAAGCACATGAGCCAGCCACGCGAAGGCGAGATAAACCGGGGCAGCTACCGTCAGATCGCCAATTACCGTTACATCAAGAACGTGACCGGCGGGCATTTGAAATTGGGTGCGCAAACCAATATCGGCGACAGCGACCGGTGGCTGTTCGACGCGTACATGGGGCTGGGTCTGCGCAGCATCAAGCTGAAAGCGGTTGGTGAAGACTTTCTCATCGAAAACCTGCCCGACAGCCCGCTGGATCTTCTGAACATAGAAGACGGCCGCAGCCACTACACCATGCCCAGCGTGGCCTTCGGGGTCAAGTTGGGCTACGTGATTGGCGCGGGAAAGGAGAAATAGGGGAGGGTTTGGCGTTTTTGAAACATTTTGTTTTTCGGCGAAGCCGTGTTCACAAAAAAGTCCGTCATTGCGCGTAAAACCGTCATTGCGAGGTACGAAGCAATCCGTCACGGAGTCGCGCGCATCTCAGGCCGAGTGCGACGGACAGATTGCTTCGTGCCTCGCAATGACGAAAAACATGGGCAGGTTTGGGCTTTCCGGAAGATACTGTTTTGCCCCGGATCAATGCGCTTCCAGCCAGTTCATGCCCGTTCCCATGCCTATTTCCATGGGCACTTCCAGCGGGATGGCGTGGGTCATGAGTTGCTCCACGTTGGTTTTCACAAATTCCACCTCGTCGCGGTGGGCATCGAACACCAGTTCGTCATGCACCTGCAAGATCATGCGGGTACGCAGTTTTTCGCGTTGCAGAAAGTCGTGGACGCGGATCATGGCCACCTTGATAATGTCGGCGGCCGTGCCTTGGATGGGTGCGTTGATGGCGTTGCGTTCGGCAAACGTGCGGTCGGTCTGGTTGCGCGAATTGATGTCGCGCAGGTAGCGGCGGCGGCCCAATATCGTTTCCACGTACTGTTTTTCGCGCGCCTGGTTGATTGAGTCGTCCATGTATTGCTTCACCAGCGGGAATTCGCGGAAATAGGCTTCGATGATTTCACTGGCTTCGCGGCGCATGATGTTGAGCCGAGCCGCCAAACCAAACGCCGAAATGCCGTAGATGATGCCGAAATTGATGGTTTTGGCTTGGCGGCGCAGGTGGCCATCCACTTGGTCGAGCGGTGTCCTGAACACTTTGGAAGCCGTGGACGTGTGGATGTCAATGCCGTTGCGGAAAGCTTCGATCATGGTCGGGTCGTGGCTGAAAGAGGCCATGATGCGCAATTCGATCTGCGAATAATCGGCGGAAAGGATTACGTGTTCGCTGTCTTGCGGCACAAATGCCTTGCGGATTTCGCGTCCGCGTTCCGTGCGGATCGGGATGTTTTGCAGGTTCGGGTTCGTGGAACTGAGCCGCCCGGTGGAAGTCACGGCCTGGTTGAACGAAGTGTGTATCCGCCCGTCCTGCGGATTGATCAGTTCGGGCAGCGCGTCAATGTACGTGGACTTGAGTTTCTGCAACTCCCGGTAATCCAAGATGTTGCGAATGATTTCGTGATCGGCTTCGAGTTTGGCCAGCACCTGTTCGCCGGTGGCGTATTGCCCGGTTTTGGTTTTGGCGGCCCCCGGATCGAGTTTCAGTTTGTCAAACAATATTTCGCCCAATTGCTTCGGCGAACCGATGTTGAACTGTTGCCCGGCCAGTTCGTACACGTTTGCCTCCACGATGCGCAAATCAACTTCCAGCAATTGCGACAGTTCGCGCAGGGCGGGCACGTCAATGCGCACCCCGGCGCGTTCCATTTCGGCCAGCACCGGCACCAACGGCATTTCCACCTCGTGGAAAAGTTTTTCCAGTCCGACCGCCGCCAGTTCGCGGTTAAAAATACTATACAGCCGGAACGTCAAATCAGCATCCTCGCCCGCGTATTCGGCCACTTTCTCTACTTCAATGTCGCGCATATTGAGTTGGTTCTTGCCCTTCTTGCCAATCAGCGACTCAATAGAGACGGGTGAATAATCCAGATAATTTTCCGACAAGGCATCCAAGTTGTGGCGGGCTTCCGGTTCAATCAGGTAGTGGGCCAGCATGGTGTCAAACAGTTCGCCGCGCACCCGCACGCCGTAATTTTCCAATACGGTGATGTCGTATTTCAGGTTCTGCCCGATTTTCACAATCGCCGGATTCTCTAACACTGACTTAAATTCATTGGCGATGTCTTGCGCCGCCGCCAAGTCGGGCGGAACCGGCACATAATACGCCTCGTGCGGATGGTAGCAGAACGACATCCCGACCAGCGCGGCATCAAGGGCATTGACGCTGGTGGTTTCGGTGTCGAAGCAAAACGCGTCCTGTTTGTCCAGATATTCCACCAGCGACTGCCGCAGTTCGGGCGTGTCCATCAAATGATATTGGTGTACCGTGGTGACAATGCTTTCCCGGCCAGCGGGCATTTCCATGTCTTCAAGAAGCGGGGAGGTTTGGCTTTCCGCCGGAATACCTGCCTGTCCGGCAGGCAGGCTATTCTGCCCGAACAAGTCCAATTGGCTCTTGGCCGTTTTTGTGGCGCGTGGCGTTGCCGGGCCATCGCCGCCGAAGATTCTTTTCCTGATTGAGCGAAATTCCAATTCGTCAAGCAGGGCGGTAAGTGCCTGTTCGTCAGAGGGTTTGCAGCGCAGGGCTTCCTCATCAAATTCCACCGGCACGTTAATGTCAATCACCGCCAAGTGGCGCGAGAGGCGGGCTTGTTCGGCGTGTTGCCGCACCAGTTCTTGGGTTTTGCCCTTGATTTGGTCTACGTTGGCAATCATGTTTTCAATCGTGCCGAACTGAGCGATGAGTTTTTCG
>JAYWIH010000152.1:0-8797 GCA_043789005.1 Sphingobacteriales bacterium | reverse complement strand
TTTCCTATTTGGAAAGGCCGGGGTGTTTCAAAAAATAGTATCCCGCGCACAATCAAAACCCGGCTTTTGGAGTTAATAGGATTACACCCAGCCACTTCCGCCATGCGAATCCTGTTTTTGATCTCATTCATGGCCGCCGTGTTTCCGGTGACCGAAAGCCACGCCCAGTTTTGGAAAAAGAAAAAAGCCCAGAAAGAACAGGCGTACACCACCGATATTTCGTCCGCAAAGGCGAATCCGGCATCCGGCTCGGAGTTTGTGTCGGCGGATATGCGTTTCAGCAAAAAGAAATTCCCGACCGCCGCCGAAGGCATCAAACGCGCCGAAGACTTACGGGAAGCCAATGCCAAGAAAAACGCCAAGATTGCCAAGGAACTCGAAACCAACCCGCGCTACAACGACCCGAGCTATTTCGGGCACAAGCACAAACCCAAAAAACACCGCCCCGGTAGGAAAAAATTCTGCAAGGAGTGCGGCATGACGAATTGACATTTCGGAATTTGGAGTGCGGAATTCGGAATTGAAAATCTTCCGGAAAATCCTCATTCCAAAATCAGAATAGTATCTTCCAGAAACACCAAACCCCGCCACAATGTACGTGTGGCGGGGTTTGGTGTTTCTGGAAGGCTGACCTGATTGATTATCATTGGTTACCAATTGGCGGCAACCCTGCTCTCAGATCCCGAAAACTTCCGCCGCCAGTTGCCACGCTTCCCCGAAAGCGTCCATATCCAACTGCAAGTCAATGCTTTGCGATTGCAGGTACGCGATAATCTGCTCGGTCGGGATGTTGCCGGTCAGTTGGTCTTCGGCCATCGGGCAGCCGCCAAAACCACGGATTGCCCCGTCGAAACGGCGGCAACCCGATTCATAGGCGGCGGCGATTTTTCCGGTGGCTGTGTGCGGCGTGGAATGCAGGTGCGCCCCGAATTCGATGCCCGGAAATGCCAGAATCAGTTGGCTGAACAGTTCGCGGATGCTGCCGGGCGTGGCCGAACCCACCGTATCGGAAAGCGCAACAATGCCCACGCCCAACTCCGCTACTTTGCGCGTCAGTTCGGCCACGGTTTCGGGGTTGTGCGGTTCGCCATACGGATTGCCGAACGCCATGGACAAATACACGACGAGGGTTTTGCCTTTTGGAAAGATACTATTTTGGATTTCGGCCACCTCGGCCAAGGCTTCGGCGATGGTCTTGCCGGTGTTGCGCTGCTGGAAGATTTCGGAAACGGACAGCGGAAAGCCGATGTACGTGATTGCGTCATGGGCGGCGGCTTGTTCGGCTCCGCGCAGGTTGGCAACGATGGCGAGCAGTTTGGTGCGCGTGCCCGACAAATCCAAGCCGCGCAGCACCGCTTCGGTATCGGCCATTTGCGGCACAGCCTTGGGCGACACGAAACTGCCGAAATCCAGCGTGTCGAAGCCGACTTTCAAAAGCGTGTTCAGGTAGGCGGTTTTGGCTTTGGTGGGGATACTATTTTTGAAGCCCTGCATGGCATCGCGCGGGCACTCGACAATTTTGAATGGATGAACAAGTGAATGAGTGAATGAGGGCTGGGTCATTTTCGAAATAGTATGTTTTGCAACGGCCAAACCTTTTTCAGCGGCCACTGAAACGCTTGAGTTGGCTTCGCTCAAAAGTCCATTCGGGCGTAACCAATGGGCCTTCGAAATCCGTACTGTACCACGGGTTTGATCCGGCATTGCCGGGGTTCTGCAAAACCTGCGTTTCTTGGGCGGGCATGTAGCTTTGCGCCAGCAGAAAGAGTTTTCCTCCGGTTTTCGTGTTCCGCGCCACATCCACCACAATCACCGCGTGGCCCGGCGAGCCGCCCTTGATGAACACATCGCCCGCACGCAACTCCTTGACGGAAGCCACCGGCTCCAGTTCCTTGCTCAGCGAAAGCGTGCCGGCATACATGAACACCAAATCCAGGTACTGGCGGAAAGTGGCATAGCCGTAATCCTTCCCTGCCGACTTTTTCCAAGCCACACGGCTGCCGCTTACCGAGGCGCAGTAGCCTTCGGCGTATTGCGTGTAGGCGGCATTGTCGCCGTTGGTGAAGCGGAAATGGATGTCGGTGTATTTTTTTTGGCCGTACAGGTATTCGGCCCGCAGCCGCATTACCGCATCGGCGCACTGCTGCAAGTCCCGGTCGCCGATTTCCATGTCCACCACGGCAACGTACACGCCGGGGCGGTTTTTGGTGTTGCCGTTGTGGTATTTCACCAAGGTGCCGTGCGGTTTGAGCGGCAGGTTTTGCAAATATTCGGCAAACGATTCGCTTTGTGCCGCCAGCCGCTCATAACTGGCGGGCGGCACAAAGCGGCTGGCAATGGTTTTGCCCTCGGGAACCACGAAAACGCCATTTTCCTGCCCGCAAGCAGCCTGCGCAAGTGGGAACAACACAAGAAAAAAGATCCGCAGACACATACGCATGAGGTTATTGGAAACAGTATGTTTTGAAAACACCAAACCCGCCGGTGGGCGAAAGTTGAGGCGGGAACGCTTAAACCTGCTTTTTGATTTTAAGCCAAGCGAGTCGCAGACTCGGAGCCAGTCGTCACGCGTCACAGACGCGCGACAGTTGATTGGACTCAGGCAGGTTTGACCTTTCCGGAGCATACTATTCCGGGAATTTAAAATATCGCCGAGGCAATGGCCTTGACCGGATCGGATTTGCTCATGGTGTAGAAGTGCAGCACCGGCACGCCAAACGCCACCAACTCCTTGCATTGCTGCACGCACCAGTCAATGCCCACCTGCTTCACATCCTTGTCGGTAGGGCAGCTTTCCACGGCTTTCACCAAATCGTCGGGCAGGTCTAAGTGGAAAATGCGCGGCAGCACGGTCAGTTGCTTGCGGGTGGTGAGCGGTTTCAAGCCGGGAATAATCGGGATGGTGATGCCGAATTCGCGGCAGCGGTTCACAAAATCGAAATACTTCTGGTTGTTGAAAAACATTTGCGTCACGATGAATTCCGCGCCCATGTCGGCCTTCATTTTCAGGTGTTTGAAGTCCGTTTCCAAGTTAGGAGCCTCAAAATGCTTCTCGGGGTAGCCAGCCACGCCCGTGCAAAAATCGGTGGGGTAGGTTTCTGTTTCTTGGTGCAGCAGCAAGCCCTTGTTCATGTCCATCACCTGTTTCAAAAGGTCGGATGCGTAGGCATGGCCGTTGTCGCGGGCACGGAACACACCCACCGATTTTTCGGGGTCGCCCCTGAGCACCAGCACATTGTCAATGCCTAGGTAGTGCAAGTCCACGAGCATATCCTCGCATTCATCGCGCGTGAAGCCGCCGCAAATCATGTGCGGCACGGCATCCACCCGGAAGCGCTCCATGATGCGCGAACAGATGCCCACCGTGCCGGGGCGTTTGCGCACGGCCACCTTTTCGAGCAATCCGCCGGGGTGTTTCTTGTCAATCACTTCCTCGCGGTGGTAAGTCACATCAATGAAGGGCGGCTTGAACTCCATGAGCGGCTCGATACCGTCAAAAAGCGTCTGGATGCTTTCGCCTTTGAGCGGCGGGATGATTTCAAACGAAAACAGGGTTTTTCCACTGGCGTGGCGGATGTGTTCGGTGATCTTGGTCATGGGTTTTCGGAAATCCGTTTGGGGGGTTCGGGCAAAGGTAATGCTGGCGCGGCAAATGCACGCCAGCATTACAACACGGTTTGCAGGCTTCGGGTTTCGCGGTGCGGGTTCAGTATTTGGCATCCAGTTGGTTGAACTCAACGAGGTAGCCGTCCGGGTCGGCAATGTAAATCTGTTTCACGCCGTCAAAGCGCGTTTGCAGGTGGTAGGCAATGCCGCGTTTTTTCAGGTACGCTTCCGTTTGTTCCATGTTTTCCACGAACACCGCAAAGTGGCTGCCGTTGCGGTCATTGACCACGGGCTGCGTGCGGCCATCGAGCAAATGAATCTGCTGGCCTTGGCCTATGTTGAACCACGCCCGGATGGCTTTCAGATTTTCGGGTACGGGGGCGGGTTCCAGCCCCAAGGTTTCGCGGTAAAATCTGGCACTGGCTTGGATATCCTTTACTTGCAGCGCAATATGGTTGTGCCGCACAATGCCGATTTTATCGGGTTTGCCGGTCGGTTGTGCAACTGCTGGCGGCAAGGCAAACGCGCAAACGAAGCCCAGCAGCAGGGCAGATGGGAGGTTTTTCATTTTTGGGAGATACTGTTTTTAAAACGGGATTGGATTTTTTGGCTAATTTAAGGTTCATTTACATGAAATCGCCGGGAGGAACCGCTCCACGGGCCAAATCCGTTGCGGACGAAACCTTAAACGCACGGACTGCGATTTCAGGAAGCACCCCGTAAATCTGACCGAATATCATGAAAAAAATCCGTTTTGTTTTCATTTTGCTGGGGCTGGTGTGTTTCCGGCAGGTTTTTGCGCAACACATTTCCCCGCACATCCTTGACAAACCGTGGAAAGCAACTTGGATTTCGCAGGGCGCGCAGCCCAACCGCGGGTATGGCGTGTACCATTTCCGCAAGACGCTTGCACTGACCGAAAAACCGGCTTCGTTTACCGTACACGTTTCGGCCGACAACCGGTACAAGCTGTTTGTCAATGGCCAGTGGGTTTCGCACGGCCCGGCAAGAAGCGACCTGTACCATTGGAATTTTGAAACCGTGGACATCGCGCCTTTTTTGCGGGCCGGAACCAACGTGCTTGCCGCCACTGTCTGGAATTTCGGGGAGCAAAGGCCGGAATACCAGATTTCGCACCGAACCGCTTTCATTCTGCAAGGCGATACCGAAAAGGAGCAGGCCGCCGATACCGACAAATCGTGGAAGGTACTGAAAGACGAAAGCTATCAGCCTTTGCCACCCGACCTGATCTATACTTACTATGCGGCCGGCCCCGGCGAAAAAATCGACCTTAATAAATCCCCCGGCAACTGGCAGTCGGCCGGGTACAGCGATGCAACGTGGGAACCAGCCGTGACACTTGGCAATGGCCTACCGAAAGGGGTTTTTGAATGGTCGGAAGGCTACTGGATGCTGGTTCCAAGAAGCATACCGCAGATGGAATTGAAAGTGGAGAAAGCGGCTTTTCTCATTGACAAGGCCACCAAAACCACTATTTCAGGCAATTTCAAGAAAAATATCCCGCCAAACACCACAGCCACCTTTCTCCTCGACCATGGCCACCTCACCAATGCGTATCCGGTTTTGAAATTCAGCCAAGGCAGAAATGCCAAAATCTCCGTGGGCTACGCCGAAGCCCTTTACCTGCGCGAGGGTGACGGAAAAGACTGGAAAAGCCACAGCCAAAAAGGCAATCGCAACCAGGTTTCGGGCAAGCGGTTTGTGGGCGTAAATGACGAAATGACCTCAAACGGCAGTGAAAACCAACTGTTCACCCCGCTCACGTTCCGCACGTACCGGTATTTGCAACTGACCGTTGAAACAAAAGACGAACCTTTGGTCATTGAGGATTTGCACAGTGTTTTCACGGGCTATCCTTTCGAAAGGAAGGCGAAATTCGATGCCAAGGATGCCGAGCTGGACAAGATACTGGAAGTGGGCTGGCGCACGGCACGGCTTTGCGCGTATGAAACCTACGTGGATTGTCCGTATTACGAGCAATTGCAGTATGGCGGCGACACCCGCATCCAAGCATTGGTTTCGATGTTCACCACCGGAGACGACCGCTTGGTTCGGCAGGCCATCAATCAACTGGACAATTCCCGCATGGCGGAAGGCATCACCCTGAGCCGCTTCCCGACCGCGAGTGCCCAACAGATACCGACTTTTTCCCTGTGGTGGATTGGCATGGTGCATGACTTTTGGCGGTACAGCGATGATTCGGCGTTTGTGAAAGGCAAACTTCCCGGCATCCGGCAGGTGCTGGGCTGGTTTCAAAAATTCCAGCAGGATGACGCGACCCTGAAAAATGTATCTTACTGGAATTTTACGGATTGGGCCGATTATGGCAAAGGCTGGGACCGGGGCGTGGCTCCGGTTGGCTCCGATGGCAGGTCTGCCACCGTGGATTTGCAACTGCTTTGGGCCTACCAGTTGGCCGCCGAACTGGAGAATGCCCTTGGAAGTAAGGAAAACGCCCAAAGCCACGAAGCCCAAGCCCGGACACTCAAAAACTCCATCAAAAAACTGTACTGGGAGCAAAGCCGCCAGCTTTTTGCCGAAACCTCCGAAAAAACAACGTTCTCCCAGCACGCCAACACCCTCGCAATACTGACCGGAATGCTTGCCGAAGACAAAACCGAACGGCTGCTGGCAGACAAAATCCTGACCGATACAACGCTGGTGCAAGCCACCATTTATTTCAAGTATTACGTGCACCAAGCGGTTGCCAAGGCCGGACTCGGAGACCGGTATCTGGATTTGTTGGCCAATTGGCGGAGCCAACTGGCCAACGGCCTGACAACGTGGGCGGAAATTTCGGATTTCAACCGCAGCCGCAGCGACTGCCACGCTTGGGGAAGCAGTCCCAACATTGAGTTTTTCAGAATTGTGCTGGGCATTGACTCTGAAAGCCCCGGTTTTCAAAAAATCGTGATTAAGCCGCACTTGGGCAGACTCAAAAATGTTTCCGGCACCATGCCGCATCCGAAAGGCGAGATTTCCGTCAGCATCCAAACCGACAAAAAAGGCAGGCAAACCGCCGAAATCCTCATCCCCAAAGGCACTTCCGGCCATTTCAACTGGAAAGGCAAAGACTTTGAGCTGAAAGGCGGCGAGAAGATGCGGTTTGAGGGGTGAAAGCGTGGGGTTTTGCCATTTCCAAACATACTATTTTGCCTTGGCCGGAGGAACTCTCCTGCAAGGGCGCGTAAACGCGAAATGTCCATACAATCCCTTTAACTATCCACGTAACCCGTACACGCCAAAAGTAAAAACCCCGCCGCATGAAACACTTCATTTTTTTGCTTATCGCCAGCGGCAGCATCGCCACCCAAGCCCAGACGCGCGGTGCAAAACCGCCAAGCCCCGCGCCGGTTTCACTTGCCAACGCTTTCCTGTCCGTGCTGGACAAAAGCCAGCGTGAAAAGACGGTTTTCAAGTTCACCGATGCCGAGCGGTACAACTGGCATTTTGTGCCGAAATCCCGGAATGGCATTTCCTTGAAAGAGCTGGAGCCGGGGCAGCAAGCCGCCGCGTTTTCCTTGCTCAAAGGTTCGCTGAGCCAGCAAGGCTATGAAAAGGCAACGGCCATCATCCAACTGGAAAATGTGCTGCGCGAAGTGGAAAACCGCCCCGCCAATGATGATTACCGCGATGCGGGCAAGTATTTCCTGACCATATTCGGCACACCCGCCGACACGGCCGTGTGGGGTTGGCGGCTGGAAGGCCACCATCTGGCGTTGAATTTTTCGTCGGCCAGCGGCCGCATTGTTTCGGGCACGCCTTCGTTCATGGGCAGCAACCCGGCCATTGTGCCGCTGGGCAAGGAAAAAGGCAAACAAGTGTTGAAAGCCGAAACCGAACTGGGGTTTGCGCTGCTGCACGCTTTATCGCCGCCGCAACTGGTCAAAGCCGTTATTGCCGAAACGGCTCCCGCCGATATCATCACGGGCAACGACCGGAAGGCCAAGCTCGAAAAAACGGAAGGTATTGCCTACGCCGCACTGAATGCCGCCCAACAAAAAACCTTCATGGATTTGCTGGATGTGTACGTCCGTAAATACCCGTTCAGTTTTGCGGATGCGCTGATGGCGAAAATAAAAAAATCGGGCATCGGGAAACTGCATTTTGCTTGGGCGGGCAGCCAAAAACCGGGAAGCGGGCATTATTACCGCATCCACGGCCCTATGCTGCTCATTGAATACGACAACACCCAGACCAATGCCAACCACGTACACACCGTAATCCGCGATTTGGACAATGATTTTGCCGAGGATTTCCTCAGGCAGCATTACGCCAAGGAACACGGAAAGTGAACAACCTCACCCCCGGCCCCTCTCCTGCTGAGAGGGGAGAAAAAAAGGAGCCTATGCTCCCCTCTCAGCAGGAGAGGGGCCGGGGGTGAGGTCTTTGAAAACAGTATCTTTTAAAACAGCCAAACCCACACGACTATCCATAACCATGCTTGGACTAAAACTCGCCACCGACTCGCGCTGGGTGGATATTGCCGAAAAAAACATCGGGGAAATTTTGGTAGATCATGCCTATTGCGAACAAAAAGCGGCCTCCAATGGCATTTCGCTGATTGTCCAGTTTCCCGAACGCACCAAATTGGTGGCCATGATGGCCGAACTGGTGACCGAAGAGTGGCAGCATTTTGAACGCGTACTGACCGAGCTTACCAAACGCGGCTACGGCCTCGGCCACAAGCGCACCGACGAATACGCCGTTCAACTGCACAAACTTGAACGCAAGGGCGGGCAGATTGAGCGGCAACTCATGGACAAGCTGCTCATCAGTGCGCTGATTGAGGCCCGCAGTTGTGAGCGGTTCCGGCTGTTGTCGCTGCACGTGGCCGACGAAAACCTGCGCGGCTTCTACCACGAACTCATGGTTTCGGAAGCGGGCCACTACCGCACTTTCCTTGATTTGGCCAAGGAATATATGCCCGCCGAAACCGTGCGCCAACGCTGGGAAGAACTCTTGGAGGCCGAAGCCGACATCATTGCCTCGAAATCCGCGCCGACCGGATGCACTGACCGGTGGGTTTGGGCTTTTTGAAACATACTGTTTTGGATTTGCTGTTTCAAGTTATACTCAACTGAAAGAGGTTTGCAAGTTTGCTTGAACGGGCTTGATGATTTGAAAATTAGTATTAATCAAGGATTGCAACTCATCCTTGTAATTGGCA
>JAYWIH010000151.1:0-36774 GCA_043789005.1 Sphingobacteriales bacterium | reverse complement strand
AGCGGTTTTGGCTTCCGTTGTTAATTGCGGTGTGTTTACTCGTCCCATGGGACAAAATTATAAAATAATCTAAACTAATTATAATGACCTACTTAATGTTTGATAGATATAGGTATTGCTCTCAATAGGATGTTTGTAACTGACGTTACGCAGTGGTTGAGCCAACTTGTCGGAAACGACCTTTGGCCGACAGCAAAAACTCTATTTGTGGGAAATCCACTGAAACCGTGCGTACCATCAGTTTGTAACAAGAAGAAATGATGTATGCGAAAAGTACAATCAAAAAATATGGCTCCAAGTTGAACAGGAAGCTGTATCCCTTCTATTGTTGGCTGAGGCTCAAAAAAAACGGCGTTACTCTGGTAGGATATTTCAATAACGTGGTGGGAGTAGCCGAAGTAGGCCGATTTTTTGCCTTGAATTTGAAAGAAGCCCATATTCCGTTTGCTATCCAATCCATAGAACTGGACTCGCACCAGAAGCTGGATCATGTGGAGGCGGCTAAATACAAGCCGTTTATTGTACCAAGACCTTTTTTTTATACAAATATTTTCTTCATCAATGCCGACGCTCTTCCTGATACCCTCAAGGTTTGCTGGCCTTTGGTATCCGGTCGGTACAACATAGGTGTGTTCTGGTGGGAATTTGACGATTACTTCCACTTTCCCAACGCTTTCAGCCATCTGCGTGAAGTGGTGGTGTTTTCGGACTTCATTGCTACGGCGGTGCGCAAAACTGCTCCGGCCCACATACGGGTTACAAAACTGCCATTCCCGTTCCGAATTAACTGGCACATTACCGTGCAGGCTGATGAGTTCCGTTTACGGCTCGGCTTGTCGCCCACTGATTACGTGTTTTTCTTCAATTTCGATTTCTTGAGCGTATTGGATCGTAAAAACCCGCAAGCTCTTTTGACAGCTTTTCAACTGGCCTTTCCTGCCGATACAAATGCCAAACTTGTGTTGAAGACCATTCACGCCGAGGCCGTGCCCGTCAAGTATCAGGAATTTATGGATGCGGTCGAGCATCTGGGGATTCAGGAAAGAGTTATCGTTATACATGACAACCTATCGCGCAACGAAATGATAAGTCTCATCAATGCAGCGGATGCCTATGTCTCCCTGCATCGTTCGGAAGGGCTGGGCATCGGTATGCTGGAGGCAATGGCACTGGGCAAGCCCGTCATTGGCACTCGTTTCGGCGGGAATCTGGAGTTCATGACTGACGACACCTCGTTACTGGTTGATTACAAGCTAGTACCTTTGTCTGAAGATGCGCTGCCTTATAAGAAGGGCTGGCTTTGGGCGGATCCTGATGTGCAGCAAGCGGCCGCGTATATGCGCCGCCTCCAAGAAAATCCCCAATGGGGCATGCAACTGGGCATGCGAGCCAAAAACCATATAGAAAATCGTTTTAGCAATGCCAGTTTCAAAGAAGCCTTAATGCTATGGTCGAGAAAAACTCCGTTGAAACTCCCTTCCTGAAAGCTCCTGCAAGTACATTGGTATCCATCATCGTCCCCAACTACAACCACGAGCGATATCTCCCCAGACGGTTGGACAGCATACTGAACCAGACTTTCCGGAAATACGAATTGATTTTGATGGACGATTGCTCTTCGGATCAAAGCCTCCAAGTAATCGAAACCTATCGACATCTGGTGGACAAGGTCGTTTTGAACACTGAAAACAGTGGCAGCACCTTCAAGCAATGGAACAAAGGTATCAAAGAAGCCAAGGGAAAATATATATGGATTGCCGAATCCGATGATTATGCCGAACCAATACTATTGGAAAGGCTGGTGGCATGCCTCGAAAACAATTCCGGCTGTGTGGCGGCCTATTGCCACTCATGGGAAACGGATGAAAATGACACGGTGCTGCGCAATTGGGATTTCCACTACCATGAACCAGACCTTGATTTATGGAAACATGATTTTGTGGCCTCCGGGCGTGATTTGGTAGCATCACATATGTTTATCAAGAATATAGTTCCCAATGCCAGTGCCGTGCTTTTTCGGAAGGATGCCTACTTGAAGGCCGGTGGCGCGGACGAATCCTACCGCATCACCGGCGATTGGAAGTTGTGGGCTACTTTGTTTTTGCAGGGTGATGTGGCTTTTGTGGCCGAACCGCTTAATTATTTTCGTACCCACCGTCGCAACGTTCGCAGTGCAACCGCCCGCAACGGTATCAGCCTGCTGGAGAGGTTGCGGGTAATGGAGTATCTGCGCACCCAAGTGGCTGTGCCCAGTGATGTCCATGACCGAGCCATCCACCATTTCCTGAAAACTTGGATAGAGGCTATTCTGAAGGAAAAACTAACATGGCAGGCCAGCCGTAAAATCATGCGGCGGTTTGCCAGCCAAGACCCGTACGCCCGGCAACGCCTGCTGAAAAGGGTGTGGATGAACCGTGCCAAAATACCCGCCATCCTGTACCGGCTCGCAGTTAACTGATACCTGTATTTTTTTTGATTCTGATGCTTTCCCTCATCATCTGTTCCAAAAACAACTCCGATTTGCAAGCTGTCTCGCAACAGGTAGCGCAAACCATCGGCATCCCCCACGAAATCATTGCCATTGACAATTCAAATGCCCGGTATGGCATCTGCGAAGCCTACAACCAGGGTGCCAGCCAAAGCAGGTACGAATATTTGTGTTTCATGCACGAGGATGTGTGTTTTCATTCGAATGATTGGGGTGTAAGGGTTGTGGAGGCATTGCAAAACCCGGACGTGGGTTTGCTCGGCATCATGGGTAGTACGGCCAAAACCAAAGCCCCTTCGGGTTGGTCATTGGCCACAGACTTGGGCCTGACCCGCCTCAATTTCACCCAGTGGTTTGCCGGTGGCGAGTCGCGGCAGTCGCTCATCAACCCGGATGGCGGGTCACTGGCCGAAGTGGTGACCTTGGATGGCTGCTGGCTCTGCACCTGCAAGGATGTCTGGCTGAAAATTCCTTTTGACCAGGAAACTTTCCGTAATTTCCACTTCTATGACTTGGATTACGCCTTGCGCGTATTCAAGGCCGGTTACAAAGTCTGCGTTTTGTACGGGGTGAAGATTGAACACCTGTCGCTGGGCAATTTCAATGGGCAATGGATAAAAGAGGCGTTGGTATTCCAGAAAAAGTGGCGTGGGCAGCTTCCCGTACACTTACCCACTATCCGTAAAGGTGACTTGCGGGAAACGGAGTTTCGCACCCAAAAAAGATTCACGCAGTTGCTCATTAAGAACAAGGCCGACAAACCGTTGGTTTTCAGCCACCTGCTCCGCTGTTTTGCCTTTGGACGCATGGACAGCGAGCTTTGGTATCTTTGCACCCAGTTCCTGACGGGCAAAAACATCAACCCGTTGGCAATCATTCGTAACAAACTGAAAAAATATGCCCCTTAAGGCATCCACGCATACCGCCCCGCCAGAAACCCACCTGCTGGTCATCAGTCACGAGGCATCCCGGACGGGGGCGGTCATTGTCCTGCTGCATTTGCTGCGCCACCTGCACAAGCATTGCAACTACCGATTCACGGTTGTACTCTACCGTGGCGGCGAACTGGAAACCGAGTTCAGGCAACTTGGCGACACCCACATCTGGCAGCCAGAAGAGCATCCGGCGGGCGGGCAACATGGTTTTGCCAACAGAATCCGCAGGAAAATAGATGCACGCCGCCAGCGCAAAAACCTTATCAAAAGCATCTCCGCGCATTCTTTTAACGCAGTGTATGTCAACACCACGTTGGCGGCACGCATTGTCCCCGACTTGATCGGGTATTTGGCCTGCCCCATCATCTGCCACGTGCATGAACTTGAAACGGTGCTGCAAACCTATTGCCGGCTGGATAAATTCAGGATCGCGGAGCCTTTCATCACCCAATACATTGCCTGTGCCGAAGCCGTCAAGTCGAACTTGATTCTCGGCAACCACGTGGCCGCACAAAAACGCGTGGATGTGGTGTACGAATGCATTTCCGTGGAGAACACAAAACACGCCTCACGGCCGGTGGCGGCGGTGCGCCACGAACTGGACATCCCGGAAGATGCCTTTGTGGTGGGAGGATCCGGCTTGGTGGAATGGCGCAAGGGAGCCGATTTGTTTGTCATGGTGGCGCACCGGTTGCTGCTTTCCGGTCAACTGGAAAACACTTTTTTCGTATGGGTGGGTCACTTGGGTGAGCATGACCGGGTGAAACTTACCTGCGAACTGAAAAATGCCGGTCTGGAAACCCGCGTTATCTTCACCGGACAAAAAAGTAATCCCCAAGACTATTACCAAGTATTTGACGTGTTCACCCTCACGTCTCGCGAGGATCCTTTTCCGCTGGTAGTTCTGGAGGCTGCCGGTTTGGGCAAGCCCATCCTATGCTTTGAGCGGGCGGGTGGCATCCCCGAATTCATTGCGGATGGCGGCGGCATGGCGATTACCTATGCGGACACCAACGCAATGGCGGCCCAAATCGTAAACCTTCGAGAGAATCCTGAAAGATTGCGGGTCTTGGGTGCGCAAGCCGCCGAAAACGCCAAGCAATACGATGTGTCTTTGGCCGGCGGCAAAATAGATGTCCTATTCCGGGAAGCCATTGAAAGGCACAAACAGGCTGTAAAGTGATGCCCCTCGTCTCTGTCATCATCCCCAATTACAACCACGCCGCCTATCTGCCGCAGCGCATTGAAAGCGTGCTGGGGCAGACTTTTCGCAATACTGAAATCATTATCCTCGACGATTGCTCCACGGATGGCAGCCGCGACATCATCAGCCGGTATGCCACCCAGGATTCCCGCATCCGCACCATCTTCAACACCCGTAACAGCGGCAGCCCGTTCAGGCAGTGGGCCAAGGGCATGGCCGAGGCGCGGGGCCAATACATCTGGATTGCCGAAAGCGACGACTATGCCGACCTGCTGTTCCTTGAAAAAATAGTATCCGCGCTGGAGGCCAAACCCGCCGCTGGGGTGGCTTACAGCCAGTCGTGGCTGGTGGACAGTGCGGGGCAAAAAACGGATTCGTGCCGCAACCTGTATGCCGTCCCCGGATTGTCAGGGATTTATCCGGGTCGGCACGTGATTGAGGAACGCATGGCCGGTGCCAACCTGATTCCCAATGCCAGCGCGGCAGTGTTCCGGCGCGGCTTGGCGTTGCAACTCGGCAGTTCCTACCAAAACTTCCGCTTCTCGGGCGATTGGTGGTTTTGGTGCCAGCTACTGGCCGTTTCCGATTTGATTTACGTGGATGAGGAACTGAACCATTTCCGCTCGCACCCGCAGAAAGTAACGGTGGCCTCACACCGGAACCACACGTTTGTCATTGAAACCCTGCAAATCCTCGCCTTGCTGCGTGCCAAAAGCTGGATTTCCAAGCAAACGTTCCAAAACAAGTCCAGAAATGCGGCAGTGCAATTGGCCTCAACGCAACGGGCCGGAATTCAGCCGCTGCCGTCGGGAAGCATCCGGAAAATCATGCAATACGCCCTTCGTCACAACCGCATCTTTTTGCTGCAAGCCGCCAAGTGCTGGCTCCGGTGAGCAGCCAACCCCCGAAGGGGAAGAAGCCCCACCCCCAACCCCTCCCCGAAAGGGAGGGGAGTTTCAAAATCCCCTCTTTCGGAGGGGGTTGGGGGAGGCCTTGAGCCTTGCCGCCAGCCGCCCTTGCCGTTTGCAAAACCCTTGCCTTTCGGCTACCTTCGCCACCGAACTATTTCATTCCTTTATGCAGCAATACCACGACCTGATGCGCCACATTCTGGATCACGGCATCCGCAAGGAAGACCGTACCGGCACGGGCACGCTCAGCGTGTTCGGCTACCAGATGCGGTTTGACCTGGACAAAGGTTTTCCGCTGGTCACCACCAAGAAAGTCCACACCAAATCCATCATCCACGAACTCTTGTGGTTTTTGCAAGGCAGCACCAACATTGCCTATCTCAAAGAACACGGCGTAGGCATCTGGGACGAGTGGGCCGACGAACACGGCGAACTCGGCCCGGTCTATGGCAAGCAGTGGCGCAGTTGGCAGGGAGCCGGTGGCCAGACCATTGACCAGATTGCCCAAGTAATCGGGCAGATCAAACGCAATCCCGACTCGCGGCGGCTGATTGTCAGTGCCTGGAACGTGGCTGAAATTGACAAAATGGCTTTGCCTCCTTGTCACGCCGTTTTCCAATTCTACGTGGCTGGCAGCCGCCTTTCGTGCCAATTATACCAGCGCAGTGCCGATGTGTTTTTGGGCGTTCCGTTCAATATTGCCTCTTACGCGCTGCTCACGCACATGGTGGCGCAAGTATGCGACCTGCAACCCGGCGAATTCATCTGGACGGGCGGCGACACGCACCTGTATGCCAACCATTTGGAACAAGTAGAAACGCAATTGTCGCGCCAGTTGCGCCCCCTGCCAACGCTGAAGCTGAACCCGGCCATTGCGGATATTTTCAGCTTCAAATACGAAGACATTGCCATTGAAAATTACAATCCGCATCCGGCCATCAAAGCTCCGGTGGCGGTGTAAACTGAAATAGTGTCTCCCGCTTTCATCGGGATTTTCAATTTTCAAATGCCCAAACCTCCCTTTTCTTCTTGACCAAAAAGCAACGCGTCGTTTTCTTGGTTGTTCTGGCCGCTGTTTTGGCCGTGGCCGGGTTGTACTGGTGGTGGCAAAACCGCGTTTCCCCTGCGTGGAAGGCCATTCCCGCCAGCGCGGTGCTGGTCGTGGAAACGGATAATCCGCTGCAGACCTTGCAGGCGTGGCGGCAAACGCCCGCCGGACACTCATTGGCATCGCTGCCTTATTTCCAAAACCTGCTTGCAAGGCTGGAGCAATTGCGGGCCTATCCGGAAACCGGTCGGGTTTTGGCAAAAAAAAAGATACTATTTTCGCTGCATACCACCACGCGGCAGGATGTTGATTATGTGTTTTTTGTGCCCCTGACGGATGCCGAGCAGCCCGGCCTTGAAAAAATCCTGCGGGACTTCCGCAAAAACGCCGGTTACCGCACCGATACGCGGACGTTCGGAGGGAAAACCATCACCGAAATCACGCATATTGCCTCACGCCAGCAATTTTCATACATCCTGCACGACCATGTTTTCATTGGCAGCTACACGTCGCTGCTCGTGGAGGAGGTGATTCGGATGGTGAATGAAAACGCCATCACGCGGACGGCATCATGGGCCGAATGGCGGGAAATGGGTAATGACGGCAAACAGCCTGTGAAACTGTACGCAAATCTGGCGGCCATGCCCCGGCTGGTGCAAGTGCTGACGGGCAGCGCGGCTGAGACGGGCATACTGGCGCATTTCGGGCGGTTTGCCGCGCTGTCGGTTTCGCCCCACGAAAATACCGGCGAGCAAAATAGTATCTTTCTCAAAGGCCAAACCTCCGTTGCTGACCTTGCCGAAACCGGCGCATACCTGCGTGTCTTCGATGGACAATCGCCGCAACCAATCAAATGCCTGTCGCTGGTTCCCAACCAAACCTCGGTTCTCTACCATTGGTCGTTCAGCAACGCCGCCGAATTTCTGCGCCAGCACCGCGCCTATGACCAGGCGCACAACCCACGAAACTCTTCCCCGAAGGCACTGCCCGATTGGGTGGGCAACGAAATGGCATTGGCACTCATCGAAACTACCTCAGACCTGCCAGACCGGCTGCTGATTGTGCAGGCCAAATCTCGGCCACAGGCGTTACAAAATCTGGATCGGCTGGCAAAAGCCCTTGATAACCAGCAGAATACGGATTCTTATTCTGAGAATTATGCCGGTGTGCCAATCCGGCAAATGAATGAGGCGGATTTTCCGGCCAGTCTTTTCGGTGCTGAAATCAATGGCTTCGGCGAATGCTTTTATACGGGCATCGGCAATCACGTGGTATTCGGCAGTTCGGTGCGGGCACTCAAAAACCTGCTCGACAACCGGACCAACGGCGAGGTGTGGGGGCAATCAGGGCAGAAACGTAAGCTGTTTGAGAACCGGAAACCGGCACTCTTTACCGTCCATGCGGATGTGAGCCGCGCTTGGGGAATGTTCTTGCGCAATGCCTCGCCCCAGTGGCGGCAACTGATGCAGCAGTATGGCAGCGAACTCAAAGATTTTGAGGCGGTTACATTTCGCATACGCAGCCAGAAAAAAGAGCGGTTTGAAACCGAACTCACGCTCCGGCACCACCAAAAATCAACGGCGGCCCGCTTGCAAAACCGGTTTTTCAATAATTGGCGCACCAACGCTGACACGCTGCTGACCATGCCGCCCGCCGTGGTGCGCAGCCACTTGGATCGCAGCCGCGAAACACTGCTGCAAGATGCCGGAAACCGGCTGTACTTGGTAAGCGAAGAGGGTAAAATCAGGTGGCGGCGATGGCTCGAAAGTCCGGTGAAAACGCCGATTTTTCAGATAGACTACTTGAAAAACAACAAGTTGCAGTATCTGTTTGCCACCAAAAACGCCCTCCAACTCATTGACCGCAACGGCAGTCCAGTGTCGCCGTATCCGCTGAAAATTGGCGCGGCGGCAGGTTTGCACACGCTGTCTGTGATTGATTACGAAGGCGACCTGGACTACCGGTTCCTGGTTTCCGATTTGCTCGGCAACCTGTATATGTACGACCGGGCCGGAACGCCGCTGGAAGGCTGGAATCCGTTGCGCATGGGCTACCGGCTGCAATGCGCCCCGCAACACATCCGGTTGGGCGGCAAGGATTATTTTGCAATCCTGCAAGCCAATGGCCAACTGGTGCTGGTGAACCGGCGCGGACAGGCGCAGCCCGGCTTTCCGCTGAACCTGAAAGCCCGCACTGAAAGCCCCTTTTTGGTTGAAAACGGAACTTCCATGGAGCAAACCCGCTTGGTGGTGGTGACCAGCGATGGCGAAATCCTGCGCATAAACCTGCGGGGCGAAACAACGGAACGCCGCCAACTCAACCGCACGGCGGGCGGCAACCGGTTCCGGCTCTGTGCCGAACCCGGCAACCGCGACTGGATGGTGGCGCGGCTGGACAACAGCAAGATCGGGCTGCTGGACAAAAACGGGAAACTCCTCTTTGAAGCCGATAGCCACCCAGCGGGCGAACAATACGTGCAGTACTACAACTTCGGCAGTGGCTTGCAAGTGGTTGCCATTACGCAGGTGGCAACCAAACAGACATCTGTGTACAACCTGAACGGGCAACTCGTTGGCGGCGAGCCGTTTGGCAACCGGCTGCCCATTGCCGCCCTGTACGTGGATGCCTACCGGAAATTGCTTCTGCACTACGCCAACGGCAGGCAGGCCGGTGTGCTGTCAGTAAAGGTAAAATGACCGGCAGGTGGGTTTGGTGTTTTTGAAAGGTACTATTTTGATCCGGTATTGATGGCATTTCAATTTGACGAAAATGGCTTTCTAAAGCCCGGTGGCATTGTCAATACCGAATTGGCTACCGTGGAACGCGTTTTTGTGGATGATTTTCCTTTGTCCGATACTCACCGCCGCCTATTCAATAATTTTTTGCGATATTTAGGTGATTTTCAAAGTCGGGTGAGCCGGGAGTTTGTTTTGTGGATGAATGGCAGTTTTGTGACCCGCAAGAACAACCCGAACGATTTAGATTTTGTTGTTTTTCTGAACCACCAAGTATACGACGCTCAAGAAACGTTTTTGGATAAGTTTTGGACTTTTTCATTGGAGCCGCAAGGACTGGATGCGTACATTGTGAAAACATTTCCGGAAAACCATTTGATGCATTATCAAACCATTTCGGACATGACAAGGTGGAACGAATTATACTCAACGGCAAAATCCGCCCGAAACCCGGACAAGTACACCAAAGGATTTGCAGCCATTGACTTTCGTTGATCCCATTATGGAAGATTCACCTGAAACCCAAGAAGCATTGTTCGAGTCCATTGCGCATCAAGTCAAACTGATTGCCAATGCCAATGATTCAGTGTGCCAGTGGCGGGCAATTGACGGTAACGATTCGCTCATGGTGCGCCAATACAAGCATTTGAAGAGCGAACTAATTGTGGAATTAGACAGGATGCTCAAAAAAATAGACGTTACGCTACAAGTGACCGGTAGTTGACACAGGGCGTGGAAATGGGTGGGTTTGGGTGTTTTAAAGCATACTATTTTGCTCCCCTATTCCGGCGTTTTTCCCGCTTTTCCTTTTTCCTGATTTCGCCAAGCAGTTTGTCGGCTTCCTTGTGTTGGTCTGATTTTCGGTCGGCGCGGGTCAGCGCCACCTCAAGGTATTTCTTGGCCTCCGCCCAATTGTTTTCCTGATAGTATATCTTTCCCAGCGTTGCCAGCGCACTGTGGTAGTAAGCGCTTTCGTAAGCCTTGGCCAGTTCGGAGTAGGCCACCGATTTCTTGTAATAGGCTTTGGCTTGGATGGTGTCGTGCCGCAAATGGTACTGCACGTAGCCCAAATAATAGCTTGCGTACCGGCCACTGACCGCCTCATAGCCGGGCATATTGCCTTCTATTTTCTGCAATATGCTCGCCGATTCCTTTTCCACTTCGGGTATGCGGCCTTGCGCATAGGCCGAGCGGGCGTAGTAGCGGTGGAAATACGCATTGTCCGGGAAAGTTTCGTGCAGGTAACGGGCCAGTTCGTAGGCTTTCTGCAACTGGTTTTCCTCGCTGTAAATGCGCATCAGGAAATACTGCGCTTCGGTGCGCGTATAGAATGCATTGCTCGCCACCTCTTTCAACTGCTTGATTCCCAAATCCTTGTCTCCCTTCGGAAAAAGCCAAAGGATGGATTTCAGGGCCGGGTAGTTTGCCGGAACCCAATCGCGGTAGTAGTTGTAAAGCCCGTCGCCAAACAGGAATTCAGGGCTCAAGTCGCCTTTGCCACGCGATTTGTCCAAGTATTTCAGGGAGTTGCGGCTTGCCACCGCCGCCTTGCGCCAATCCTTGCGGTCGGAGTGCAGGCGGCCTTTGAAACCATAGGCCGCTGCCAGGAAAAACGAAGCCTCGGTATTCTCTTCGTTCCGGTCATAAAGTTTTTCCGCCAACGCGATGGTGCTGTCCATGTATTCCAGAAAAACCGCGTCGTACTGCTCGTTGTCCTCGTTGGGAATAATTTTCCACCAAGTGCTCAGGCCCATGAGAAAGTAAGGCAGCGGGTGTCCGGGATATTTGTACTTGAACCACTGGAACTCCGATTCGGCCTTCTCGAACTTGAAGTTGTACATGTCATTGACCGCCTTCGTCGAAACCACTTTCATGTCCATGTCTTCGAGTAGCAAGGGTGGCACAGTAGCTTGCTGCGCCATTGAAACGGAGGCAAGCAGGATAAAAGGCACAAAAAACGACGCGTATTTCATAAAGGTTGACTGTTTATGGATAAGTAACGCAATAATCGCACTATGATTGCACGGATGAAAAGCCGCACGGCATCCATGTAATATTTTGCTTTCAAAAACATATTTTTCCGACGGGTTTTAAAAAAAACGTCGGTCATGTTTACTTTCTCACCTTTGGCATCATTAATAGAAAAGCCCCAAACGGAACGCTTTGGGGGTAGGCATTGTTTTTTGTTACCGAAATGTTACCTTTGCAACGTAGAATTAACAATCGTGTTGATAATGAGGCAGATGTAGTTTTTTCACAAAAAAATAACAATTTCAAGTATGCGAAACGTTCTTTCAATCCAACACGAAAGTCTGCCGGGTTTCGGCTCCCGGCATTCTTGGCTGTTGCAGGCCATTCTAAACCCCAACTTTACGGGTGTGGTTCAGATGCCTTTCCGCCCCGGCTTCCGGGTTTTTGCCGCGCGTTCCTACAAACCGCTCACGGTTTTTCTGTTGTCGCTGTGCGTGTTGGCTCTGTGCCACCTCAAAATGGGTGCCGAGGTTTCCGGTTTAATCCGCGTGGCCTTGGGGTTGGGTGTCGGCTGCGTGATTCTCAGCGTTTTAATGAGCCGCGAGTGGAAACGGATGCCCGCAAAGGCTTCCGTCGGCATCACAGGCTCCAGAGCCAAGTTATCGCCCGACAAGGCGGTGGCGCACGTGGGTAGCCTTATCATAGGTCTGCTGGGCTTGCTGCTGATTTGCGCCAAATTCCACAACCAATTCACGTGGACCATTTACCCCACGCTTTCGCTGCTGGGAGGTTTTGCGCTGGGTTTTTCGGGTGTCATGCTGCTGTTGCACGCGGTTTCTCCGGAAAATAGTATGGCTGCAAAAGTCCAAACCCCCGCACACACCTACGTGATTCCCGAAAGGCTGGATGTGCTGGCGGGGGCCGTGGCGGCCGGCATGGTTTTGGGCACTACATTGGTTGAAATTGATGCGTTCAAGGGTTTTTCACTGTCGGCAGGGGTGGTTTGGCTGCCCGCCGTGCTGGCTTGGTGTGGCGTGTGCGCCTCGTGGCTGACCGCCAAAGTATTGAAAAACATGGCGTTGGACTTGCCTCCTTCTACCGGGCGGATGCTCAACGTGTTTGTGATGACCGTGATTGCGTATTTTTTGGTAGGCAATATGCTGCCCGGATACTGGGTTATTGAGGGAAAGGAAAAACTGTCGTCGGAGATTTTTTTGGCGGCTGAAATCGGCATCATCGGCGGGTTTTTCCTTATGGAAACCAGTTGTGCGTATGTTTGGCTGCGCACACGCTACTATGCGTGGACTTTCAGCAGGTTTGACTCCGAATCTTGGTATTTCAAGCCCTTCCGCCACGTATTCAGGATTGTCTGCTTGGCTGTCCCGGTTCTGCTGGTTGCGGGTTTTCTCATGTATGCTTTTGAAATGGTGGGTCTTTACGGCATACTTGTATCGGCGGTGGCCATGCTCTCCAACTTGAATGCGCGGCTGTCGTTTGGCACTGCGGGCAGTTCGTCGAGTATGCCAGCCAAGGTTGCGGTACGTCAGGGCAATTACCAAAAAGCTACCAAACCCGCGTTTGCCGCATTTTTCGGTTTGGTTTCCAAAAACCACCATACCCGGACCGTGAGCCAGATTTCCGGCAGGCGGGATGACGCGGATATTGTACCGGCACTTGCATTCCGGTCAAGGCTCCGGTGGCATTACGACCGGCGTTTTGGCGGCAAGTCTGGCGTGCGGCCCATACGCAATTTCCGGATTTCGGGCTTTGCCATCCAAATCGGCAGGGCTTTGGGCAGACAAATAATTCTTGTCCGCCGGTTTTTGTTCCGATTCATCCCGGAATGGAATACTTTTGCGGCAGAAGCCAATCATTGCACGCGTGATACAGATCAAAGACAAACGGTTTGAATTGTTTATTCCGGCACCACAGTTGTCGGGCAAAATATCCGGCCTTGCGCAACGCATCAATCAGGATTATGCCGGCTTGGATCCGCTGTTCGTTGTGGTTCTCAATGGCGCATTCATGTTTGCCGCCGATCTGGCGAAATTTGTTTCCATACCCTGCCAATTTTCGTTCATCCGTCTGGCTTCTTACCAAAATACCCGCAGTACCGGCATCCTCACCGAAATTCTCGGCTTGCGCGAAAACATAGCTGGCCGCCACGTGGTGATTGTGGAAGACATTGTGGATACCGCCCTTACCATGCACCAATTGGTGCTGCAACTGCAACAAAGGCAACCCGCCTCGCTCCAAGTAGCCACGTTGCTTTGCAAGCCCGTAGCCATGCAAAAACCGGTTGATTTGAAATACGTCGGTTTTGAGATAGCCAACCGGTTTGTGGTTGGCTATGGGCTGGACTACGACGGCTTTGGCCGGAACCTACCCGACTTGTACGTGCTGGGCGAATGAAATTTGATTCGGAATTTCAAATCCCGCACAACTGGACAAACCCGTGAGGTTTTTGAAACCTCACGGGCTTTTTTGCGGTGCATGGTGATGGCACAAAAAAAGCGCGGCTGTCAAGCCGCGCTTTTTTTAGAGGATTTCAAAATAGTATCTTTTAAAAAGGCCAAACCTCCCTTACGCTTCCAGTTCTTCCACTGCTTCGGCGGCTTCTTCCGGGGTCAGCGGCTCTTCGGCCACCGCCACGCCCTGCTTGAACCGGTCGCGGATTTTCTTTTCCACTTCGGCGGCCATCTCCGGGTTGTCTTCCAGCATTTTCTTCACCGCGTCGCGTCCTTGGCCTATCTTGCTGCCTTCGTACGAGAACCAAGAACCCGATTTGCCGATGATGTTGAGTTCCACACCCAAATCAATGATCTCACCGATTTTGGAAATGCCCTCGCCGTACACAATGTCAAATTCAACGATTTTGAACGGCGGAGCCACCTTGTTTTTCACCACTTTTACTTTGGTGCGGTTGCCCACCACATTGTCGCCTTCCTTTATCTGCCCGATGCGGCGGATGTCCAAGCGCACGGACGCGTAAAACTTCAACGCATTGCCACCAGTAGTGGTTTCCGGACTGCCAAACATGACCCCGATTTTTTCGCGCAACTGGTTAATGAAAATGCAGCAGCAACCGGTGCGGTTGATGGTGCCGGTAAGTTTGCGCAACGCCTGCGACATCAGGCGGGCTTGCAGACCCATTTTGCTGTCGCCCATTTCGCCTTCCAACTCGCCGCGTGGCACCAAGGCCGCCACCGAGTCAATGACGATGATATCAATGGCACCGGAACTGATTAGGTTTTCCGCAATCTCCAAGGCTTGCTCGCCGCTGTCGGGCTGGGCAATGTAAAGGTTGGCAATGTCAATGCCCAGTTTTTCGGCGTAATTGCGGTCAAACGCGTGTTCGGCATCAATGAAGGCGGCCAAACCGCCCGCCTTCTGGGCTTCGGCAATGCAATGCATGGTAAGCGTGGTCTTGCCCGACGATTCAGGCCCGAAAATCTCGACCACGCGGCCGCGCGGCACGCCGCCAATGCCCAAGGCAATGTCCAAACCAATGGATCCCGTTGATATCACTTCTATATCCATCACCTTGTTCTCGCTCAGCTTCATCACGGTGCCTTTGCCATAAGCCTTGTCAAGCTTCTCGATGGTGGTTTGCAGGGCTTTCAGTTTCGATAGTTTCTCGCCGGCTGCCTTATCAGTCGCTTTTTCGGTAGCTTTGCTTTCCTTGGTTTCCTTTTCAGCCATTGGGGGTTGGTATTTAAATCGTGGAAGGATGCTTATGTTTGAAACGCAATTTACGTATTATCCGCAGTAATAACAATATAATCTTTGATGATTTTTTTATTACTGCCGTTGTTATGGCGGGTTTTATGCGGCAACCGGATGGACGGGTGAGTCCGGGCCTTTTCGCCCCGGTTCCGCTTCTCAAAAATAGTACCTTTTCAAATCACAAAACCCGGTTGCCCCATAATTTTATAACGTGTGAGAAGGAAATTGAAAAAAACCGGAATCGTTTTGCTGGCCTTGCTGGCAGCCGTCATTGTTTGGCAGCATCAACTGGTTGGCTACGGGATCGGGCAGTCACGCGGGCAGCTCGGCATTGTCTGGCAGGCGCGTCCGGTGGCCGAGGTCATGCAAGAGCCGGCCTTTCCCGACTCGCTGAAACGCAAGCTGCAACTGATCCAGGAAATCCGCCGCTTCGCCGTGGATTCGCTGGGCATCCGCGAATCGGACAACTACACCACCGTGTACGACCAGCGCGGCAAACCCATTTTGTGGGTGGTCACGGCTTGCGAGCCGTACCGGCTGGAGCCTAAGCAATGGGATTTTCCATTTCTGGGCAAGGTTCCGTACAAGGGTTTTTTTGATTCCACCAAGGCAAAAAAGGAAGAAATAATCTGGAAGTCAGCGGGTTACGATACCGATATTGGCGATGTGGCGGGTTGGTCTACGTTGGGCTGGTTCAAAGACCCGGTGCTGAGCAGTATGCTTTACCGTTCGGAAGGCAGGCTCGCCAACCTGATTATCCACGAACTGACGCACGGCACGCTGTTTATCAAGGACAATGTTGAATACAACGAAAACCTCGCCGATTTTGTGGGCGACGAAGGCGCGAAACTGTTTCTGATTCGAAAATACGGCAAGGGTTCGCCGCAATATGTCCGTTACGGGCAGGCCAAGGTTTACCGTGAAAAATTTACGGGCCACGTGCTGCGCGGATCCAGGCAACTCGACAGCCTCTACAAAACCTTTGGTGCGCAACTGCCAACAAACCAAAAGGATACGCTGAAATACCGCCTGATTTCGCAAATCATCCGTACCGCCGACACGCTGACCGTTGACGGCAAAGCCCGTCTGCTGGGCTGGGAAGGTGCGCCACCCAACAACACGTATTTCATGGATTACATCCGTTACCGCGCCAAGCAAAACCAGTTTGCCGAGGAGTTCCGCACCAAGTTCAATTCGGATTTGAAAAAATATCTGGCGCATTTGAAAATGAAATACGGGAAGTAAAGCCTCCCCAACCCCAAAGAAAAAAGCAAAACCATTTCAGACATCCGCACGGTTTGCGGTGGCGGGCAGGTTCGGCTGTTTTAAAAGATACTGTTTTGGCAGGACGATTCAGGTAGAGACGTTGCACCGCAACGTCTTAGGTTTCCAGTGCCATGTTTCCAGTCACGAAGACGTTGTGATGCAACGTCTCTACGGATATGCGGCTATTCGCAACCGGCCCAAATGGATGGCCCGCAAAAACCGGGGTCGGTGGCGCAAATACCCCGAAAATCGGGTTTGGCGTTTTTAAAACATACTATTTTCCAAGGACGTTTTTTACTCCCCTCTTAATAGCAGAGGGGCCGGGGGTGAGGTCTGTTATCCACCGTTCAATCACCGCCGCAAAATGGGCGTGTTCCAGTGCGTGAACCTTGTGAGCCACGGTTTCGGGCGTGTCGGTGGGCTGCACGGCGCACCGGGCTTGGAACAGGATTTCGCCCCTGTCATATTCCTCATCCGCCAAGTGGATAGTAATGCCCGTTTCGGGTTCGTTACCGGCCACCACCGCCTCGTGGACGCGCATCCCGTACATTCCCTTGCCGCCGAATTTGGGCAGTAACGCCGGATGGATGTTCACAATGCGGCCGGGGAAAGCACGGATCAATGAAACCGGAACCAGCCACAAGAAACCCGCCAGCACGATGTAATCTATCTGTTGGTCAATTAGTTGGCTAATCACCTCATTGGTTTCATAAAAATCTTGGCGGCTGAAAACGTGCGTCGGGATGAAAAAATTGGCGGCCCGCAGCAGCACCGGCGCGTCGGGCTTGTTGCTCAGCACAAGTGTTATGCGGATGGCCGGATGGTTGTCGAAATGCTCCATGATTTTCTGGGCATTCGTGCCCGAACCCGACGCAAAAATGGCAATCGAAATCATTGGTCAAGCGGTGGAAAGTGGCAGGTTTGGCGTTTTCCAAAGATACTGTTTCCGGAATGCCGGATGCGGATTTTGGAATGCGGAACAAAACCGGGTTTGGCGTTTTACAAAGGTACTGTTTTGGTTGGCAGTCGGCGCAAAATAGTATGTTTCGAAAACGCCAAACCCCCAAGGTCGTCGGCGGCGGGTGCGCAAGACCCGACCCGCAAACAAATGGGCTGCCAAACAAACCGCCCCATAGCTTTCCAGTTAGATTTTTTTGGATATTTTTACGCTCTCCTAACCATCCGTCACCCACCATTAAATGCTTCTCCTATGTCCGTCACTACCCAAAAGCCGCAAACCGGCACGCAGCCGCAGTTTTTCATTCTCATCATGGTATTCTTCTTTTGGGGTTTCGTGGCGGCTTCCAACGGTATTTTCATTCCCTTTTGCAAAACCCATTTCAAACTCAACCAATTCCAGTCGCAGTTGATTGATACGGCCTTTTACGGGGCCTATTACATCGGCTCGCTGCTGCTGTACCTGTTTTCGGTTGCCAGCGGCATCGACATCCTGAACCGGATCGGTTATAAGAAAGGCATCATACTCGGTTTGGTCATTTCCATTGTGGGGGCGTTGTGCATGATTCCGGCGGTGAACAGCGGCTCGTTCGGGCTGATTCTGGGTGCGTTTTTTGTGGTTGCCTTCGGTTTTTCGCTGCAACAGACTTCGGCACAGCCATTTGCCATTGCGTTGGGCGGGGCCGATTCGGGTTCGCACCGGCTGAACATGGCGGGCGGCGTGAATTCTTTCGGCACTACCATTGGGCCGTTGGCGGTGAGTTTTTTGCTGTTCGGCAATGTGCAGGAAGGCGCCAGTGCCGGTGCCGATATCAAATCCATCAATGCGTTGTATTTGCTTCTGGCGGGTGTGTTTGCCTTGGTAGCCATCATTTTCGCCGTTTCCAAAATGCCCAAAGTCACCTCGGACGAGAAGTTTGAAAAAACCACCAAGGCCACCAATACGCTGCTGGTCATGACGGGGTTGTTGGCGGTGGTGATATTGCTGGGCGTGTTCACGGAAATCAGCAGTCTGGCGTTGGTGTCGGTTACTATTTTGGGTGTGCTTGCCATCCTGTTCTTCTCGTACAGCAGTGCCACCAAAGACAATGCGGGCTGGGGAGCCATAAAATTTCCGCAATTGATTCTGGGCATGATCGCCATTTTCGTGTACGTGGGCGTGGAGGTGACAATCCAGAGCAACATGGGGGCGTTGCTCCGGCTGCCCGAATTTGGCGGGATGGACGAGTCCAAGATCTCGCCGTTCATCTCGCTCTACTGGGGCAGCATGATGATTGGCCGCTGGATCGGAGCGATTTCGGTGTTCAACCTTGCCCGGACACCCAAAATCATCGCTACCATTGTGGTGCCGCTGGTGGCATTCGGGGTTATCTTGGGCGTGAATATGCTGCGCGGCACGGACGTGAGCGACCTGTACGTGTATGTGGTGTGCATTGCCGTTTTGATTGTCACCATGTTTTGGGGGCAGGAAAAACCGACTAAAACCCTGCTGGCCGTGAGCGTGATGGGTGCGCTGGCCATGCTGCTCGGCGTGCTGACTACCGGCAAACTGGCCGTGTTTGCGTTTATCAGCGGCGGGTTGTGCTGCTCGGTTATGTGGCCGTGCATTTTTTCGCTGTCGGTGGCCGGTTTGGGCAAATATACCAGCCAAGGCTCGGCATTCCTGGTCATGATGATTTTGGGTGGTGCGCTGATTCCGCCGTTCCAAGGCGGCTTGGCCGATACTTCGGTGGGCATCCACTGGTCATATATTGTGGCGGTGGTGTGCTTTGCGTACCTGACTTGGTTTGCAATCCGCGTCAAGGGCGTGCTGAAATCGCAGGGCATTGACTATGAGGCAACTGCCAGTGGTGGGCATTGATATGCTTGATGAAAATATTGAAGATGCGGAGCCAAAAACTCCGCATTTTTTGTGCCGCCGCCAACCGCAAAATAGCATTTTGAAATAGTATCTTTCAAAAACCCCAAACCTGCCCTTGACCCGTGAACCAAAACAAAGAGAATAACGAAGGGAACATTGATTCGGCATTTGCCTCAATCCTGCCCCGTTTGCAACAACTGTCCGGCAAATGGTTTGTGATGGGTTCGTATGGCTTGAAATTGCAGGGAATGGATATTTCCTGCGATGACATTGATATTGTCACTTCGCACGCCGATGCCGAATGGCTGCGCGGGGAACTGCAACGGGAGTTTGAAGAGGTTTTCGGCGACAATTCGCACGGAGGTCGGTTCCATTCCACTTTCGTCCGCTTCATGGTAAATGGATATCGTGCTGAGATTCAAGGCGATCTGGAAGCGAAGACCGATAATCAATGGATTAACATTCATGCATCTGCCCGGCCAATCATTGTCGATTTCAAGGGCAGGCAGATTCCCGTACTCTCCTTAACCGAAAGTGCGAAAATCTACGCGTTGTTCGGGCGGGAAAAGGATTTGCAAAAAGCATGGCTGATTGAGCGGTACTTGGCAGAAAGCACTTGAATGAACCGGATGAAATAGTATCTTTTTCAACGCCCAAACCCGCCACAAAAAAACCGGCGGGGTTTCCAAAACCCCGACGGCTTGGCAGAGGATCGGCTTAACAATAATTTAACATTGCGCCGTGCAACCATTCGGCGGTTTCGCGTGTCCGGTACGAAACGCTGACCCGATAAACCAAAAGACCCATGAAAAACTTTCTGACCGAAACCGCGCGGAAACTGGCCCCGCCGTTGGTGGTTCTGCTGCTTCTGGCTGGCTGCTGCCCGCGCAAGGACTACCCTTACGGTTACACAGCGTATATACGGTTTGTGAAGCCCTTGCCTGCTGCCAGTTTGGACACCGCTGTATCTTTCAAACGCGTTTATGCCATCGGCGGTCGGGGTGACCTGATTGACAGCAGTGGCCGCATCCCCAGAAGCTACGCCAGTGGTGGCTACCCGCTGTCGGTGGCCAATGACAAGACCACCTATATTTTCGAGTCTGCCAACCAGACCGACACGCTCACCGTTGGCTACCGGCGTACGCTTGAGTACATCTCACGCGAATGCGGCGCGCGAGTTTATATTGGAAACTTGCGATTGATTCAACCCACCACTTTTAAAAAAGTAACCGTTTCCGGCAATGCTATACAGATCACTTTGTAAGTTGTGTTTATTGCTGGTCACCCAGTCGGTGCTGAGCCAAGAGGCGGTGCCGCTGAAAACCCGTAGCACGCCGCCCGCCGGTGCTTGGCTTGTGGGCATTGATGTGAGCCGGGCATTGCTCAACAGTGCCGCCAATTACGGAGGCCCTCATTTGGAAGGGATTTTCAAGTACAAGAATCCGAACCGCGCACGGCAGCCCGCATTCACGGCCGCGCTGGGCTATTCCAAAACGCGGCATAAGGACACACTTTACCGCAACATGGTGAATTACCGCGTGGAAGGCTGGTATGTGAAAGGCGGCTTGGAGTTCGGCAAACTGAACCTCGACCAATTTACGGCCACGTTCGGGGCGCAGGTGGTGGCAAGCAGCTTCACCGACTTGGGAGATTTTTTCTTTCAGAACGGCTATTTCGGTACGGAAACCATTGTTTTCCGCCGTGCCAAATCATTACGCATGGGCGTGGAGGGCATTTCAAACCTGTATTTCCCGCTCGGCAGCGGGTTTGTGCTGAACCTGCAAGCGCGGCTGTCTTACATATTTTTGACCAATCCGGCCCCGGCAGCCAGCCAGCCACCCATGCGCTACACGCCCGGCTTCGGGCTTACAGGCAGGGGGGATATTTCGGGCGGTATTTCACTGCAATTGCTGTACCGCTTCGGTAAATGACGCGGCAAAATAGTATCTTTTGAAAAGCCCTAACCCGCCTTTGTCTTGAATCGCGGATGGCCGCCGATTACATGGATTGCACGGATAGAAAAAAGATGTCCGAATTACGGATACGCACAGATTACGCCGCTGGCAGGGGTAAAAAGAAAAAAGCATCCGCGCAATCTGCGGCATCCGTGAGCATCCGCGATTCAAGACGAAAACAGTATCTTTCCAGAAGCCCAAACCCGCCCGACCGCTGCCTTCGCCCGGAGTGGTGGCCAATCCGCCGGACTTGGAAAGTCCGCCTACCGTGTGGCCGTTTGCGCGTCGTCGGCCATCACTTTGCCGCCTTTGATGCGGATGATGCGCCGCGTCTTGGCGGCCAGTTCCAAATCGTGGGTTACCAGCACCAGCGTGGTTCCGTTTTCGCGGTTCAGTTCAAAGAGCAGGTTTTCAACGGTATGGCTGGTCTCGTCGTCCAAGTTGCCGGTCGGTTCATCGGCAAAAAGCAACTGCGGACGGTTGGAAAACGCCCGCGCCAACGATACGCGCTGCTGCTCGCCACCCGACAACTGACTCGGATAGTGGTGGCCACGGTCGCCCAGGCCCACGCGGCCCAGCAATTCCTGCGCCTGCGGGCGGGCATTGCGCAAGCCGCGCAGCTCCATCGGAACCATCACATTCTCCAAAGCCGTGAGCGTTGGCAGCAACTGGAAATTCTGGAAAATAAAGCCCACGTGCTGGTTGCGCACGGCGGCGCGGCGGTCTTCGCTCAGGTTGTCCAGGCAGATTTCGTTCAGGTACACGCTGCCTGATGTAGCGCGGTCAAGCCCGGCGCACAAGCCCAGCAGCGTGGTTTTGCCACTGCCCGACGAACCGACAATGGCCAGCGTATCGCCGGGTTGCAGCGCGAAACTCACATTTTCAAGTACGGTCAGCGTGTTGTTGCCGTTTTTGTATGATTTGGTCAGATTCTCTACGCGCAGAATGGACATGGTTTGATGGATAAAGCCCCCGAAAAAGGAGTTTTGGCTCCTTGAAGACAGGCGGGTTTGGTGTTTTTGAAAGATACTATTTTTAGAAGAACCTAAAAGTCATTGTCTGGAAACCGAGGCTTTTTCAAGTAAGCAAACGGATGAGCGGAACGCAAATTTTTTGCCGCGCGGAAACTTTTTGCGGTTTGATTGATTTAACCCACTGACGTAACACCAAAGCCCGATAACGGTTCAAACCTGCCCACATGAAAAACACAACCAATCATTTGCTGGTGCTGGCAACCGGCATTTTGCTGCTGTCTTCGTGCGCACAAAACGCTGACCGCCAAAAAGATAAGACAGAAACAAGTGCTGACCCGATTGTTGCAAAGGCGGAAACCAACGGTTCTGAAGAGGTTTCCAAGCCGCGCACCATCCTTTTTTTCGGCAACAGCCTCACGGCGGGCTACGGCTTGGATCCGGCGCAGGCATTTCCGGCGTTGATCCAGCAAAAGATAGACTCGCTGGGCTTGCCTTACAAAACCGTGAACGCGGGCTTGAGCGGCGAAACCTCGGCGGGCGGCAAGGCGCGCATCGGCTGGGTGCTGCGCCAGCCCGCCGATATTTTCGTGCTCGAACTCGGAGCCAACGACGGCTTGCGCGGCATTGAACTGGCCGGAACCCGCCAAAACCTGCAATCCATCTTGGATTCGGTGAAAGCCAAAAACCCCGCCACGCAACTGGTGGTGGCCGGAATGCAATTGCCGCCAAACCTGGGACAAAAATACACATCCGATTTTCGGAAGATTTTCACCCAACTGGCGCAAGCCAACCAAGCCACGCTGATCCCTTTTTTGCTCGGCAATGTGGCCGGAATCGCCGAACTGAACCAACCCGACGGCATCCACCCGACCGCCGAAGGCAACCGCATCGTGGCTGAAAATGTGTGGAAAGTATTGCAGCCGCTGCTCACCGCCGACCTTAAAACTGAAAGTAAATGAACGGCTGCGAATCGGTTTTGATTTGGTACAGCCCCAGGATTACCAGCACGATGAAGGCGGCCTTGGCAATGTCGGGCACGCGGCCAAACCAGTTTTCCAAGGTTTGCTTGGTGTCGCGCCGCAACCAGTGCACCAGATACGCCGCCAGCATGATGCCGAACAAAAACCGGTAGGCAACAACCTGCTGCACAACCAGTTGCGGCTCAAAATGGTAGGCCATGCGGTTCAGCATCCGGCCCACCATGTTTACGTCTTTCAGCCAAGCCACGCCCCACGCATCTTGGTCGGGGTCGCGGGCACGGAAAAACATCCAGCAAAAAGCCACAAAGTGAAAGGTGAGCAGTTGCGAGAAAAACCGTACAACGCCGCCCGATTCCCGGCCTTTGGTTCCGGTCACGTCCATCCAGAATTTGTGGAACCCCAAGGCCAAGCCGTGCAGTGCGCCCCAAATCAGGAATTTCAGGTTGGCTCCGTGCCAAAGTCCGCCCAAAATCATGGTGGCCAGCAAGTTAAGGTACGTGCGGACGTTGCCTTTGCGGTTGCCGCCCAGCGAAATGTACAGGTAGTCGCGCAGCCAAGTGGAAAGCGAAATGTGCCAACGCCGCCAAAAATCGGTGATACTGACCGCCGAATAGGGTGACAAAAAATTGAGGGTGAGCCGGAAGCCAAGCAGCAATGCCACGCCGATGGCAATATCGGTATAGCCCGAAAAGTCGCAGTAAATCTGGATGGTGTAGCCATACACCGCCATCAGGTTTTCAAAGCCGGTGTAGCTTTCCGGGCTGTCGAACACCCGATCCACAAAGTTGGCGGCGATGTAATCCGATACCAGAATTTTCTTTATCAATCCGCTGATAATCAGGTAAATGGCGCGGTTGTATTCCTGTTTGCTGACGTTGTACGGCTTGTCTATCTGCGGCACAAAATCAATGGCACGCACAATGGGGCCGGCCACGAGTTGCGGGAAAAAGCTGACGAAAAACGCGAAATCCAAGAACCGGTTCACCGGTTTCAGGTGTCCCCGGTAGATGTCCACCGAATAACTGATGCTTTGGAATGTGTAAAACGAAATCCCCGCCGGAGCGATGATCTTGAAAATATCTAGGTGGCTGCCCGTAAACGCATTGGACCAAGCCGCCAGATAATCAACGGGTTGCAATTGCCAGCCCAACGTTTCGTTCAGCAGGTTCGTGAAAAAATAGGCGTATTTGAAGTAGGCGAGCAGGCCCAAGTTCAGGCAAAGGCTCAATGCGATGAAAAACTTTTTCTTCCAGCGCACCTGCGTCTTGTAAATCCGCCAGCCCATCGTGTAGTCAATAATGGCCGTGAGTATGAGCAGGATGCAGAAATAACCGACCGATTTGTAGTAGAAAAAAACGCTGAACAGCAGCAACAGCACATTGCGGGCGGTGGTGTTCGGGTACACGAATTGGTAAATGAGCAGCAGCGTGCCGAAAAACATCCAGAACAGCACCGTCGTGAAAATCATCGGGTGATGCGGATCGAAACCGAATATGTCTTTGAGTGTGAGCAAGATTGGAAATTTCCGGTCTTTGACCGAGGGGTTTGGGTGTTTGAAAATTGAAAATCCCGATGAAAGCGGGAGATACTATTCTGAATTGCTGATAAAACTGACTGGCGCGAGATTCCTATCTTGAGCCGCCCATGCAGGCAGATTCCCATCTGCCGAAGCTATAACCGATGCCGAACACGCCGAGATAAGAATCTCGGCACATGGCGGGCAGCGAGGTAAGAACCTCGCGCCAGTTGTGCCGGACGATAGCCGCATCAACGCCCGCTGATTTTTTGGCGATGCGTTCCATAACCGTCCATCAGCGCATCATGCAGCAATTCTGCTTGCAGCACATAGCCCTGCCGGGTCAGGTGTATGTAATCGGGGGCGGCAAGGCGGTTGGCGCGCCATTTCCTGACCGACTGCAAGCCGCCCATCACGCCGTAGAAATCCCAAACGGCGGCTCCCGTTTCCTCGGCCAGTTCCGTTATCCGCTTGACCGCCTTGTTATTATCAGGATTCAAATAGCGGCGGTGGCGCAGGTTGTCGCCGGGCGTGGTGAGCAGCACGGATGTTTGCGGACTGGCCCGCCGGATGCGCTGGATTATTTCGCCGTAGGTGCGCTTGAACGTTTTTGCGTCGAGCCGCACGTACGCATCGTTGGTGCCGAGCGAAACGATTACCAAATCGGGCCGGAGGGCGGACAGGTTTTTTTCGAGCGACGGCATTTTCGCCACCGATGCCACATCCGCGCCGTTCACGCCGGCCGCGTGGTACCTGATGCCGGGCCGACCGTTTTCCAGCGCGATTCCTTGCAGCGTGAAACGGTTTTGCGCCGCCGTGCCCTTGCGGAAACCGATGCGTAGCGACTGCACGGGCTGCTTCATTTCAAACTCAATGCAGCCCTCGCCGATGATCTCGCCTCGGATGCCTTCCGGGTTCAGTACCGTCAATTGAAAATTGGCCGGATCCTGCACATCGAAAAACACCTTGGCCTTGCTGACCGGGTAAGGCAGCGTGGCATTTGTGTTCGGATCAATTTCCAAGGTCGCGTCCGCATCAAATGTGTTTACGGTGATGCCGGCCAGCCCCCAGTTGCAGTCGCGGTCTTTGACGATGCTGCGGCAACCTTCCCAAATGCCTGAATATGTGATTTTCACGTCAAAAGGTCCGTTGGTGCGGGCGGCATTGTACGGAAACACCAAGCCGCGTCCGCCATTGCCGAAAAGCGTGTCGGCTTGCAGCATTTCGCGCAGGTGTCCCGAAAAAAAGTCGCCCTGCACGTGCGAGTCGCCGATGTGGACGATGTTCACGCTCTGCCTGGTGCGGCCTGCCAGCGAATCAAGCGAAGCGTAAAAATGCCGCATGGCTTCAGTGTCAGGCGTGGTGATGCGATTTTTGTCCTGCCTGATAAAAGGATACGCGCCAAAGTCGGGCGCGGACTGCGGTTGGCGGCGTTGGGTAGGGGAGGCGGGCTGGGCGGCACCGCGCGTCAGCCGCATTCCTATAAAAGAGGAAAGCAGCACCGCCAACACAACAAACGCCAAACCTATTTTCCGGGCCATGATTCTCTCCGCATTGCCGATAATCTGCAAAGTTCCCGAAATTTTCCCGGATTATCGAATGGAAATACCCGGTTTGCAGAGGCAGGGGCGGGTTTAGGCTTTTGCGGGGATACTATTTTGAAATGTGGCCGGACTTTCCAAGTCCGGCGGGGCAGAACAATAGATTGATGGCGGCACGACTTGGAGGCGTGCCGCCACCGTACACGTGCGTCACAGACGCGAAAACAGGCTCACCCCCGATTGCAAATCGGGGTGAGCAGCGGAGTCTGAAGAAGATTGCCAGCCCTTTTGAGAATCCCAACCTTGACAAAAGATGACTTTGACTTCCCGAAACAATTCGTCACTTTGCACCACTAAAGCGCGACAATCCACAAACTACTACATCAAAAGTACAATTTTATATTTAAAAAATATAAATATATACAAAGAGTACGACAAAATTTTCGCATATCAGAAGTTGTGGGCCATTGTTCCCGACCGCTGTGCTAAGACAAAACAGTATTTTTGAACTTCAAACTTGACAGATGAAATTACCTCACCCAATACCTTATCAGGGAAGCAAGCGAAATTTGGCTGACCAAATTTTGCGGTACTTTCCAGGCAATTTTAATAGATTGGTTGAGCCATTTGCAGGGTCAGCAGCTATTACTATTGCGTCAGCTTATTATTTCAAGGCTAATAAATTCATCATTAACGACATCAACGAACCGCTGACACAACTTTGGGACAACATAATAAACCGTCCAAAAGAAGTTGTGAAGCTTTATCATGATATATGGCACGGACAATTAGGCGACGAAGAACAATACTATTATCAAATCCGGGAGAAATTCAATGAAACCAAGCAGCCTGAATGTCTGCTTTTTCTTTTGGCTAAGTGTGTCAAAGCAGCAGTAAGATATAATGCGCAAGGCGGCTTTAACCAAAGCCCCGACAAACGGCGGTTAGGCAGAAATCCGCAGATGATGCGAGATGATATTTTGCGTGTATCGCAACTATTAAAAGGCAAGACGGAAATATTTTCCTCTGACTATCAAAACATTCTTGACTTGACGATAGCGGAAGACTTAGTGTATATGGACCCGCCTTATCAGGGTACGGGCATGAACGGCGGCTTCAACTATGCAGGCAATATTGAGTTTGACAACTTCGTGATTTCTTTGTTTGAGCTTAATAACCGAAATGTACCATTCATTCTCAGCTACGACGGCAGGACAGGTGACAAGACTTATGGTATTGCATTGCCTGAAAACCTCAACCTGACCAAAATAGAGATTAATGCGGGACGTTCTACGCAGGCAACGCTACTGAACCGCAGTGAAATAACTTACGAAGCTGTTTTCTTATCGCCAGCGTTGACAAACAAAATTGGTTTGCAGAAAATAACAGGTAACGAGATTATTCAAACAGACCTTTTCGCAAATCATGGCTAAAGAAAAAAGAACTTATCCCAAAGAGTTTTTGGAACTACTACAATCTATTACTAACAAAAGACCAAAGACAGTTATAGACCATATTCTGAAACATGGTTTTATCACTGCCGAGGATTTACAGGATGAAAATATTTACGGTTACACACAAGCTGCAAGAGCAGCAAGGGACGTAAAAGAATGTGGAGTCCCGCTCATCGGTTATTACACCAAGTCTGAAAGAACAGGCAAAAAGACCTATGCCTATAAGTTTGGCAATCTTAATGAAATACACACTACACGTGTTGCGGGTCGTATACAATTCTCTAAAGACTTCAAACACGCGCTGTATTTAGCAAGCGGGGGTCGTTGCCAGATTTGTAACGGACAGTTTGAAGAACGATATTTACAAGTTGACCACCGAGTGCCCTATGAAGTGAGCGGCGATACTACAGACAGAAATCCAGAACATTTTATGGTTTTGTGCGGTTCATGCAACCGGGCAAAATCCTGGTCTTGCGAGCATTGCGAAAATTGGCGTGTTCTAAAGCGGCCGCCAATTTGCATGGAGTGTTATTGGGGACAGCCGGAGAACTATAATCACATTGCTATGGAACAAGTTCGCCGACTTGACTTGCAGTGGAACGGCGACGAGATACAGTATTACGATGCACTCAAGCTCATTGCTGACCAGCATAACATACAATTGCCGGACTTCATTAAGCAAATATTAGCGGCCAGAACCTAACGTGAATAACAACTGCCCACAACATGGGTTTAGCATAAGCGGGGCTGATGAACATAGGCTGAACAAAAGCTTTTCAATTTGGCTTCGGTGCAGGCATCAGGCTGACGGAATTCTATTCCCCCGCCTGCGCCAAGCCCTAATCCGTTAGCGGCACTCAATTCATTCAGGCAAAATAGTATCTTTTGAAAACACAAAACCCCATCTTTAGACTGGGGTTTTGTGTTTCAGGAAAACGATAGAACCGTTTGTTCAATAATATCGCAGCATTCGTGCAGTTGCGTTTCGGTGATGGTGAGCGGCGGGGCAAACCGGATTTTGTCGCCGTGCGTAGGTTTGGCCAGCAGGCCATTGTCGCGCAGGGCGAGGCACACATCCCAGGCGGTGCGGCCATCGGCGGTTTCGCGGATGTCAATCGCATTCAGCAACCCTTTGCCGCGCACGGCTTTCACGCGGCTGGTGCGGGCTTGCAGGACACGCATCCGGCTGCGGAAGATTTCGCCCATGCGGGCAGCGTTTTCGGTCAGGTTTTCGTCGCGCATCACTTCCAGCGCGGCCATGGTCACGGCACACGCCAGCGGGTTGCCGCCAAACGTGCTGCCGTGTTCGCCGGGCCTGATGGTGAGCATGATTTCATCGTCGGCCAGCACCGCCGACACCGGATACACGCCGCCCGAAAGCGCCTTGCCCAGGATAATGATGTCGGGGCGCACATTTTCGTGGTCGCAGCAAAGCATCCTGCCCGTGCGGCCAATGCCCGTCTGCACTTCATCGGCCATGAGCAGCACGTTGTGTTGGCGGCAAAGCTCCGATGCACCTGACAAATACCCTTCGTGCGGCACAAACACACCGGCTTCGCCCTGGATCGGCTCGACCCAGAAACCGCACACGTTCGGGTTTTGCAGGGCTTGCTCCAGCGCGGCCAAATCATTGTAGGGGATGATCTGGTAGCCGGGCAAAAACGGCCCGAAATGCGTGGTGGAAAGCGGATCGGTGGAGGCCGAGATGATGCCCATGGTGCGGCCGTGGAAATTTCCCTGCACGGCAATAATCACCGCCTCGCCGTCGGGAATGCCTCTGACTTCGTAGCCCCATTTGCGGGCCAGCTTGATGGCCGTTTCGTTGGCTTCGGCCCCCGAATTCATGAGCAGCACCTTGTCGTAACTGAAATAATCGCACAGGTATTTGGCGCATTCGCCCAGCTTGTCGCTGTGGAACGCCCGCGAGGTCAGGGTCAGGGTTTGCGCCTGCTCCACCAGTGCGGCGATTATTTTAGGGTGGCAGTGCCCTTGGTTCACCGCGCTGTAGGCCGACAGGAAATCGTAGTAATGCTTGCCGTTCACATCCCACAAATGCACGCCCTCGCCTTTGGCCAGCACCACGGGCAGCGGATGGTAATTGTGGGCCGAATACTGGTGTTCGAGTTCGACAAAGTTCTGGGCGTAGTCGGTGGCGGTGAGCATTGGGTTATGGAGATTGAGGTTTGGCCTTTCAAAAAGATACTATTTTTAAAACCATGCGTTTTGGCAAACTGTTCGGATATTTGCGATTTGAAAAGCCAGATGAACAAGTGCAATGAAACGGGAAAGCCCGCCAGCAACGGAAAACTCCTGCCGGAGGATTACTACCTGAACGAACACGGCCTGATGGTTTTCACCGAGGCATACCACCGCAAACGCGGACATTGCTGCCGCAACGGCTGCAAACACTGCCCCTACGGCCATAAAAATACAAAATAATGCGGATGGTTTTGGAATTGCGGGCCGGAAGCCGCATATTTGCAGCCCTGTTTTTGTTCAGAGACTGATTTCATATTTTTCCAAATACATCATACCGCATAAAGCCATGGCACGAGTTTGTGAAATCACCGGCAAGAAAACGCAAGTAGGCAATAACGTATCGCACGCCAACAACAAGACCAAGCGCAAGTTTTACCCGAACCTGCAAAAAAAACGCCTGTATATCCCGTCTGAAAACCGCTGGATCACACTCAAGGTTTCGACAAGTGCGCTCCGCACCATTACCAAGAACGGCATTGAAGCGGTGCTGAAAAAAGCCCGCGCCGCCGGTCGCGCGGTCTGAGTCAAAGACGCTTGCGCCAATATAATTGAAAAGCCCTTTCTGCCACGCAAGCGGAAAGGGCTTTTTGAGTTGTGTGGGGCTGCCGAATCGTACATCCAAGATGCGGGGCCAAACCGGCGGGGTTTTCAAAACCTCACCAGGTTTTTGCGGGGGGCTGCTTCATATCATGCGCTTCAGTTTGAACTCCGTGTAAACCAGTCCTTCGCTACGCCTGACAAACATTTTTACCGTCCGCCCTTCGCCGCGCTGCAAAACCTTGATTACATCGCTCAGGCGCAGGTCGGCGGCGACTTGGTCGTTGAGCGACAGGATTTCGTCGCCTTCCTGCAAGCCCGCCAGCTCGGCCGGTGAATCGGCCTGGATATTGGAAATCACAAACTTCCGGTAGTCATTGCCTTCCGCCTTGATTTCCATGCCGCTCATGTCGCGTTCAAACTTCTCCCGGTAGAACCGCCGGTTTGGCTTGAGTATCACGTACTTGCGCGAATAATCGAATATTACGGTGAAGCGTTTCAGCAGTTCGCAACCAATGTTGCCCTGCCGTTTCAGGTTGCGTGACACCTGCCCGGCCAGCGAGTTGGTGTCGGGGAAGGAAGTGATTACGTGCTGCAATTCAAACGTGCCGATTTTTACCTTTTCCAGCCGCCCCAGGCTGCCGTTGATGATGCCATTGAGTCCGCGACCCAGTTGCGCACGGATGATTTTGTCGGGCAGTTGTATCTCACCGTTCACATCCAGCGAAAGGGCGTGGCCCGCCCCCGTGTCCAGAATCACCTTGATCGGCACTTCGCGGTTGTCGGCATAGATGGCGCTGGCATACAGGTAAGGCTTGGTGTCTTCGATTACAATCGGGATTTGCTGGCCCCGCCCCCGGTAGCGGTACGTTTCCGGCTTGTAGAGCGTGATTTGACGGGTGCGGAAATCAATCTTGACCACGAAGTTGCGGAACAGTTCGAAACCGAAAATGCCGTGGACGGGCATACCCACGTAGCTCGACAGTTGCAGCAGATCCTCGGAAAGCACTACGACATTCTGCCCTTCGGCTTTTACTCCCGGCAGCCGGATGCGGTTGCCCACCGACACGCGGGCCTCCAAGGCCGAGCCCTGCCCCACGCCCAGTACATGTACTTTGCGCACGTATGTCAGGTTCAAATCACGCGCCACATCCGGGTCGGTGATCATGTTCATGCTGATGCCCGTGTCCAGAATGAAATTGAGCGTGTCGGAATTGTTGATGCTGACGGGAACCACAATCAAGTTGCTCTGCCACTCGAACGGGATTGTGACCACCCGGCCGCGGCTCGTGAAGCCAAAGCCAAAGTCCTGTGCAACAGTACATTGAAAGGTGAGAAGGACGAGGAATAGGAACATCCTTGAGCGTCTCCACAAAACGGATGCGGACGAAGCGGCCATGGCGTTTGTTCAGGTTGGCGGAGGGTTAAATCACATATCCGGTCATGCCCTTGTATGGTGCGGAGAATAGTTCCCCGGTGAAAACACGAATGTGAACCAAATGGTTATCAGGGGTTTGGCATTTTTGAAAGATACTATTTTCGGGATTGCGGATTTGGGAATGCGGAATAAAAAGCAACCCAGGCCGGACACTGCGTGCCGGACTGCCTGCCTGTCGGCAGACAGGGAACCGGAAATCAGCGTTCAGGAGCACAAGCGGGTTTGGGCTTTTTCAACGATACTATTTTCCGGGCAGCATCATTTTGGGCCACGGGGTAATGCAAGCCATTGATTTACAGATTTTTATTTACTCATTTGCTCATTTTCCCTACAGGGGCCAGCGGGGTTTTCACCGTTTCGCTCAAGCGTACTTCCTTTTTGCTGGTGTCGCTCACCAAAACGGTCAGTGCGGCGGCGGCAAACATGGATATGCCACCCAGAATCAGGGCGTAAATGGATTCGCCGCCAAAAAACCGTTGTACGAGAAAGCCCAGCACGCTGGCCGCCAAAATCTGCGGGATAACAATGAAAAAGTTGAAAATACCCATGTAAACGCCCATTTTGTGCGGGGGCAGCGAACCGGCAAGCATGGCGTAGGGCATGGACAGGATACTGGCCCACGCAATGCCGATGCCGACCATGGACAGTAGCAGCATATTCTTGTCGGTGATGAAGAAGATGGAAATCAGTCCTGCGCCACCAATGACCAAGCAAAGGCTGTGTACTATTTTGCGGCTGCTTTTGGATGCGAAATAGGGCAGCGAAAAGGCCACCAGCGCGGCCACGCCGTTGTACACCGCAAAGCAGATGCCCACCCAATCGGCCCCTTCGTTGTACATCGCCGATTTGGTGTCGGTGGTGCCGTACAAGTGTTTGGTTACGGCGGCGGTGGTGTAAATCCACATGGCAAACAGTGCGAACCACGAAAAAAACTGCACGAAGCCGAGCTGCCACATGGTTTTGGGAATGCCCCGGAAATCCTGGAAAATCTCTTTTGCACCGCCAACCACGCCCTGCGATTCGGCTCCCTCGTAGTATTTCTTGAATTCCTCGGGCGGGTATTCCTTGGTTTTCACCACCGTCCACGTCACGGCGGAAATGAAGGCCAACGCACCCAGATAAAACGAAATCACTACCGAATCGGGCACGACCCCGTTGAGAACCAGGCTTTTTTCGCCCATGCCAAACCACGGCAGAATCCAGTTGGAAAGTATGTAGGGCAGAGCCGAAGCCACCACCGCGCCGGTTCCGATGAAAAAACTCTGGAAGGCAAACCCGGCGGTGCGCTGCTCATCGGGCAGCATATCGGCCACTAATGCGCGGAACGGCTCCATGGATACATTGATTGAGGCATCCAACACCCAGAGCAGGCCAGCCGCCACCCACAAGGCGGGCGAGTTGGGCACAATCAGCAGAGCCAGCGAAGCCAGAATGGCCCCGACCAAAAAGTAGGGCCGCCGCCTGCCCACGCGGTTCCAAGTGCGGTCGCTCATGTAGCCGATAATCGGCTGGATTAGGAGGCCCGTGGTTGGCGCGGCAATCCATAAAATCGGGATGTCATCGATATTTGCGCCGAGTGTCTGGAAAATCCGGCTCATATTGGCATTTTGCAGGGCGAAACCGAATTGGATGCCCAAAAACCCGAAACTCATATTCCAGATTTGCCACAGCGACAGACGAGGTTTGCTGAGAGTGATGCTCATGTGAAATGTTTGGTATTGGTAAAGTGCAGGGAAAGTCCAGCCCTTAAATGTAACTTTAATTATTCATACATTATTCATAAAAAAACGGGGTTTTGTTAAACTTCTTGTTGGTGGCTACGACACCAGCCGGAACATATTTTCCGGATGCCACCAATATCGCCCGCCATCGAACGTCTGCCAAGCGGGCGGGGTTTGGCGGATTTAAAAGGTACTGTTTTGGTCTTCAACCCGGCGACAAAAACCGTTTTCCCTTTCATTCTTGGAATCACTTTGAAACACTCGTTTTATGCTACCTGAAATCCACGCCACCACGGTTGTCGCCGTGCTTCACAACGGACAAGTTGCCATCGGGGCCGACGGACAGGCCACCATGGGCAACACCATTGCCAAGAGCAATGTGCGCAAAATACGGAAACTCGCCGATGGCCGGGTGATTGCCGGGTTTGCCGGCTCCACGGCCGATGCGTTTGCCCTGCTGGAACGGTTTGAGGAAAAACTGAACGCCTACAGCGGCAATTTCAAACGCGCCGCCATTGAACTGGCCAAAGACTGGCGCACCGACCGGTTTTTGCGCCGCCTTGAGGCCATGCTCGTGGCCGCCACCGCCGACGAGGTACTGGTGATTTCGGGCACGGGCGATGTATTGGAGCCGGATAACGGCATTGCCGCCATTGGCTCGGGGAGTATGTTTGCGCAGGCAGCGGCGGTGGCCCTGAAAAAGCACGCCCCGCACCTGACCGCCGAGGAAATAGTGCGCGAAAGCCTGCACATCGCCGCCGACATTTGCATCTATACCAACCATAATCTGGTTGTGGAAACGATATGACCGGAGAACGGGGGTTTCCACTTTTGGCGGGATACCTGTCTGCCGACAGTCAGGCTATTTTGGGAGGCAAGCCTTGGCAAAATAGTATCTTCCGAAAACCCCAAACCCGCCTCATATCATTGTCGAATCTGGTTTGCTGTGCCAGAATACCAATGACTTGGCGAGTAATTTCAGCTTCTGCCCCTTTTTAGAGCGTGTTCGGGAATTTTATTTGGTATTAGCCGGACATTCTCTGTAGCATGATGGTTATGTTGGCCAAGACAAGCCATGCCACAGAAGATTCGACTGTATACTCGTAATCCTTGACCAGTCGCCTGAAGAAATTGGTCCATGAAATCGTCCTTTCCACCACCCAGCGGAAGGCAACCGGAACAAACCCTTCGGCCGATTCAGGGCGGCTGGCCCGCTCGAAAACAACCCCGATTTCCCCTGCCCGTTCGGCGGACCGGCCCAAGTAAGGGCCGTCGCCGAGTATCCTGGCCAACCGGTGCATCCACCATGCCCGCCCGGCCAGCAAAGCGCATCCTTCAGTTCCATCATGGGCGTTGGCTGGCCCGACCCGCACGTTCCATATACGGCCGCCACTGTCAACGAGCAGGTGTCTTTTTCTTCCGTTGACCTTCTTGTGCGCGTCAGTGCCCCGCTGTTCAAAGACCAAGGGCGGGAGTTTAACGCTCTGGCTGTCAATGCAAAGCAGCCACGGGCACGCTTCCCGCCCTTCGCTGACCCTGTCGTCGGCGTTCAGTCTGTGGCTGATCAGGTCGAAGGTGTCGTCTTTCTTCCACTTCTCAAAATAATAGTTCACCGCCCGCCAATGCGGAAAACAAGCCGGAAGGTTGCGCCACTGGCATCCGGTTCGCAGTATGTGCAAAATGGCGTTGCAAACCGTCCGCAGGCACAACTTGCGCTTGCGATTCATGTTCAGAAAAAGCGATATTGCAGCCCATTGGGAGTCGGTCAGTTCAGTAAACTGCTTGGTCATTGCTTTGGAGTTTGGTTACCACAAAGTTAGACACCGCTCCCAATTTTAAATTCCCGAACACGCTCTAAATCAAACACTATTTTGTTTGTCATTCCGACAAAGGAGGAATCCGACGGTAATCGCACCCCAAAGTCCGGGCTTGCGGGCAGGTGCGGGTCCGATTCCTCCTTCGTCGGAATGACAAAGTAGTGCAAAACCGCCTACCTTGCGGGCATGAACGCCAACATTGAAAAACTCCACGACATTGCCCGAAAACCGCAGCGGCTCATTGTTGGCCTCATGTCCGGCACCTCGCTTGATGGGCTGGATGTGGCCTTGTGCCGTTTGGCAGGCAGCGGAACGGCCACCAAAGCCGAAGTTCTGGCGTTTGAAACGGTTTCCTACACCGACGATACAAAAGAGAAAATCCGGTCGGTTTTCGCCAAAAAGCAAGTGGATCTGGAAACACTGACGCTGCTTAATGCTTGGATTGGCACGTTGCACGCCGACATGGTGCTGTCCTGCCTGCAACGCTGGAATTACGCGCCACACGCCATTGACTTGGTTGCCAGCCACGGACAAACCATTTACCACGCGCCCAAAAGCCTGCACCAACACGCCGGTTACCAGAACGCCACGCTGCAAATCGGCGATGGCGACCACATGGCCGTGCGCACGGGCATTATCACGGTCAGCGATTTCCGGCAAAAACACGTGGCGGCTGGCGGCGAAGGCGCACCGCTGGCCGTGTATGGTGATTACCTGCTGTTTTCCGCGCCGGGCGAAGACCGCGTGATGCTGAACATGGGCGGCATTGCCAATTTCACGTACCTGTCCGGCGATTTGGACGCGGCTAAAATGTTTTCCACCGATGTGGGCACGGGCAACACGCTGATTGATGCGTTCACGCGGCTGCATTTCGGCAAGCCATTTGATGAAAACGGGGCCATTGCCGCCTCAGGCAATAGTCACGAAATTTTGCTGGAAGAACTGCTGAACCACCCGTTTTTTGCAGCCGGTTTCCCCAAAACCACCGGACCAGAACTGTTCAGCCTGGAGTATGTGCGGCAGGCGCAGGCGCGTTCCGACATCGGAAACCTGCCGCCCCACGACCTCATCGCCACGCTCACGCGCTTCTCGGCGGTGGGCATTGCGGAGGCCGTGAACCGGGGTTTTGCCTCCCGCAAACATACTATTTACATGAGCGGCGGCGGAATGCACAATCCGGTGCTGGTGGGGCACTTGAAAAACCTGCTGCCCGCCGCCATTTTCCGCACCACCGATGCGCTGCACATCCAGCCCGATGCCAAGGAAGCGGTCTTGTTTGCGGTGCTTGCCAATGAAACCGTGGCGGGCGGCCAAACGGACTTCGGCAACCGCCCCGGCATCCCGAACGTGACGATGGGCAAAATCTCGTTTCCACGGTAGCGCACGCTTTAGCTTGCGCCAAAACAGCAGGTTTTGCCTTTCAGGAAGATACCGTTTTTGTGTTGCGAGGAATTTTCGCACAAGCTGAAGCGTGTGCTAC
>JAYWIH010000150.1:0-37313 GCA_043789005.1 Sphingobacteriales bacterium | reverse complement strand
GGAGTAACTCATGTCACGCAAAAGTTTATCCGGCCTGTCCTTGCGAGTCCGTCATTGCGAGGCACGAAGCAACCTGCCGGGTTCCGTCGGCCCGGACTGTTCCCGTCCGGGCGTGTGCGACCCGGCAGGGTGCTTCGTGCCTCGCAATGACGGACCCGCAAGGACAGGCCGGATAAACTTTTGCGTGACATGAGTTACTCCTTCTCCTTCGGGGAGGGTCGGGGTTGGGCTGTTGGGTTTGGGCTTTCCAAAAGATACTGTTTTGCCCCACCCTACTTTCCCTCAACCGGATTGGCCAGCACAAAATCGCCTTTCTCGAACCGGGTGACGGGCACGTACTGGTTGTCTTGCGACTGGCGGAAGTCGTAGCCCGCAAAAATATCGCCTTTGGCGGCGGTTTTGCTTTGGAGTGCATTCCCGAAACCTGTTCCCGATTCCTTGAGCAGCCGTCCGAAAAACAGCATCATGTCGTAGCCCTGGTAAGCGTAAAGCGACGGAATCAGGTTGTGTTTTTCGATGTAGGCTTTCTTGAACCCGATGGCGGCCTCACTGCGGTAGTCAATGTATTCGGGATAGATGAAGTGTACGTTGAGCCGCTCCAACTGGTCGTAATTGAGCATCGGGAACGACAGCCAGTTGGCCTGCGTAACCACCGGAACCTGCGAAGCGGTCTTTTCCAGGAAACTGACCAAATTAATGGCCACGTTCTGGTTGGGCGACGTGATGAAAACATGACCCAAGCCGCCCGCCAAAGCCTCCACGGTTTGGGGAGCCAGCGCCGCCGTAACGGTTTTCTTGAAAGCCAGCACTTTGCCGCCACCCGAAGCAAACACCCGGCGGTATTCGTGCGCCAGCAGCGAGTCTTTGGGTGTGTTTCCGTAGAAGATGGCCACCGTTTTGGGCGTAAACTGCCGCAGGGCAAACCGCGCCGCGCCACTCGCCTGGCTTTCCACGGAGGCTTGGTACAGGTACGTTGCTGGGTTGCCCCGCACAATCTGGCTGTTGGTGGTGATGGGGTTTATTTGCGGGATGCCGGTTTGGCTGGCAAACGACACCGCCACCCGCATGGCCGCACCGTTGATGGGGCCGATGACCAAATCGTTGGCTTGGAATTCGGGTTTGCTTACCAGTTCAGTCATTTTTCCGGCATCCGCGCCCACATCGTAGGCAGCCACGTTGATTTGCACGCCCTCTTCTTTCGCCAGTTTGTCTTGCGCCAGCCGTATGCCGTTGTACACATCCACGGCAATGGGGCTGCTGCGGCCTGTTTTTTCGGCCACCAGCGTTCCATAGCCAAAAGGCAGCACTACCGCCACATTGTAAACGGATTTGGTTTCGGCTTTTTTGACGGGCATCAGGGCGGCCTTGCCAAAGCTGAATTGCGCATCCAGTTTCTTGGCCAGTGCCATGTCGTCGGCATTGCCGCCAAACCACAACTTGTCGGTGAGCACTTCGGCAACGGTGCGGTCATCAGGATGCTCTTGCTGCAGTTTTTTCAGCGGGGCGGGGTTTGGCTCTTTCCGGAGATAGTATTTTTTCAGTCCCTCGGCATTTTTGCGCAGCGTTTCGTTACGGATTTTTGCGGTGATGGCCAGTGCCGCCGCGTAGTCTTTTTTCTCAAACAGGACATTGGCCAGCAAATAATCGGCCTGCTCTTTTTCGGGCCAGCCGGGATATTTCTGTTGCAGTTGCTCAAGCACCAGTTTGGCCTCATCGGGTTTGTTGGCTTTCAGCAGTGCGTAGGCACTCAGGTAATGCGCATAGGCGGCAAACGGATTCTCAGGATTTGCCTGCATGAGCGGCCGGAATATTTCCTGCGACAAATCGTATTTGCCTTGCCTCACCAGTTCCTTGCCCGACTCGTAGCGGCGGCGGTTGTCGGCAACGGTCTGGGCGGCCAGCGTTTGGATGACAAGCAGCAATCCCGGAAATAACAGGGAAAGGGCGGAAAGTGGCTTCATGGCAGGCGGAGTGGCGGTGGAACTGGCTGTTAAACGGAAAAGCGGTTTCAAGGTTATCCTCCAAAAATTCCCTTCAGCCTCCGGAGGGGGAGTTTTGCGTTCACCGTTTGCCGTTTAAAAACGTTGCGGCATCGTAGAGACGTTGCACCGCAACGTCTTTGTTTCCAATCCAAATGTTCCAGGTTCAAGTTCCTGTTGGTGCCAACGCTGGCGTTGCGCAGCAGACGTCGCGGTGCAACGTCTCTACGGTTTTGAACGGCAAACGCAAAACGGGTTTCGCCTTTCCAAAAGATACTATTTTTTTGGCCGCTTGGTTGGGCTGCCCGGAGCCAATTTCTTGGTATCCGCTTCCTGTTTGTTTTCGTTGGCCTTGCGCATGGCATCCTGCAGCCGCGCTTGAAATCCGGTCGTTTTCTTGTCCTTGTTCTTCACCCGGTTCTCGTCGAGTTTGCGCCGTATCGCGCCTTCATCCACAAACTGCCGGATGGCCAACTGCTGGCCGATGGTGACGAGGTTGGAGACAAAGTAGTAAAAATTCAGGCCCGCTGGCGACGAGTTGAGCACGAACATGATGAACACCGGCATCACGTACTGGATGGTTTTGTAAGGCCCCGGCACTGCCGACACGTTGGTCTGGCTGTTGTAATAGGTGAATGCCAGCGACGAGAGCGTCATCAGCACGGCAAACATACTGATGTGCGACGATTCGGTGAACGGAATCGTGAACGGCAACTGGATCAGCGCATCGTAGGTGGAAAGGTCGTTGGACCACAAAAAGCCTTTTTGCCGGAACTCAATCAGGTTCGGGAACAGGCTGAACAGCGCGAATAGGATGGGCATTTGCAGCAGCACCGGCACGCAGCCGCTCAATGGGTTCACGCCCACCTGGCCGTAGAGTTTCATCTGCTCTTGCTGCACTTTCTGCATATCGCCGTCGTTGCGGGCCTTTATTTCTTCAATTTCGGGCTGCAAAACCCGTGTTTTCGCCATGGAGATATACGATTTGTACACCAGCGGGAACAAAATGGTTTTGACCACCAGCACCAGCACGATGATGAGCAGGCCGTAGTTGCGGATGAACATCTCGAAAAAGTGGAAGATGGGCAGGATGATGAACCGGCTCACTTCGCGGATGACGGGCCAGCCGAGATACACGTTTTTGCGGAATCCGTCGGTCACTTTTTCAATGGTGCGGTAGTCGTTGGGGCCGAAATAGAATTCATACTTTCCTTTGCCCGCCTTCAGGTCGGCGATGGGCAGTTTCAGGTTGGCCTCCAGCGTCTTGATGTCGTTGGGGTCGGTGGCATCCACGCTGCTCTTGAATTGCGAGGCGGCCAGCGGCGCACCCTTGGCAATGAAGGCGGCCAAGAAAAACTTTTGTTTCAGTGCCACCCAGCGCAGCGGTGCGGCAATAGTTTCGTCCTGCGGGTCGGTGGAGGTTTCGCTCAGGTAATCAAACGAATCATCAACCCCGTAATAATTGATGGTGGAATAAAGGCGGCTGGTGGGCACGTCTTTTTCAAAGCGTTGCAAATCCTCCTTCCAGTAAAATTGCACCGGCGCGTTGGAGAGTTGGTTGTCCAAGCCGCTGATTTTCAGGTTGTAATCCACTTCAAATCCGGAGCCTTTCAGCGTGTAAGTCTGCTCCACAAACTGGTTTTCGGCCAGGGCCAGCCGGAACGTAACCCGCGCCGAATCGCCTTTGGCGATTGCTTTTCCGGCATCGGCGGTGGTGAAATACAGGTTGGTCAGGTTCACATCGCCCGTGCGGGTGGGCAGCGTCAGGGTGCGTGAGCCGTGCTTTTCGTCAACCAAAATCAGCGGCTTCTGGTCGTAGGTCTGGTAGTTTTTCAGTCGCACCTCCTTCACGCGTCCACCCCGGTTGCTGAGCGTGAGGCGGATGTCCTTGTTTTCCAAAACAATGTCCTTTTCAACGCCCAAACCCGCCGCCGCAAAGTCGCCGTACTGCTGGCGTGCCGCCACTGAATCGGTGGGAGCCGCCGAAACCACGGCAGCCGGGGCGGCCTTAGGCAGGGCTTTCACTTGCGTCTGCACAGGCTCCACCGCTTTGGGCTGCATGGACGAATAAACGCTGTAGGCCAACAGAATCACGAAAATCAGCGCAAACCCAATGATGTTGTTACGATCCATTTAATACTGAATGAGTAAGATGTTAAAAAAAGAAAACAGCCCGCAGCCCCCGAAAGGGGAGTTTTTGGCGGATGGGTTTGGGATTTTCAAAAGATACTATTTCTAAAACGCCCCCTCTTTCGGAGGGGGCCGGAGGGCCATTTCAACGCACCACCAGCCGCTTGGCCGTGGCGTATTCCATGGCTGCTTTCACGAAATGCACAAACAGCGGCTGCGGATTCATGACGGTGCTTTTGAGTTCGGGGTGGAATTGCACGCCCATAAACCACGGGTGGTCTTTGAGTTCCATGATCTCCACCAAGCCAGTGTCCGGGTTGATGCCCGTGGGTATCATGCCCGCCTTTTCAAACGCTTCCGCATACTGGCTGTTGAACTCAAACCGGTGGCGGTGCCTTTCCGAAATCTTGGTTTTGCCGTACACATGGGCGGCTTTCGAGCCTTTTTTCAATTCGCACGGATAGGAGCCGAGGCGCATGGTGCCGCCCTTCATGGTCACCTTTTTCTGGTCTTCCATCATGTCAATGACCGGGTGCGGCGTTTTGGGGTTCCATTCCGTGGAGGCCGCCCCTTCCAAGCCCAGCACGTTGCGGGCATATTCCACCACGGCGCACTGCATTCCGAGGCAGATGCCGAAAAACGGGATGCCGTTTTCGCGCACGTACCGGATGGCGGCGATTTTGCCCTCAATGCCCCGCTCGCCAAAGCCGGGAGCCACCAGCACGCCGTCGAGTTCCGCAAAGACGGCCTCGGTGTTTTCGGGCAGCAGCGTTTCGGAATGGATCCAGCGGATGTTCACCTTGCATTCGTTCTCGGCCCCGGCGTGGATGAACGACTCGGCGATGGATTTGTAGGCATCGCGCAGTTCCACGTATTTGCCCACCAGCCCGATGGTCACTTCTTCGGACGGGTTTTTGAGCTTGCCCAGAAACTCCTTCCAACCTTCCATGTCCGGCTCCTGGTCGTGGGGCAGTTTCAGCTTCACCAGCACGCGTTCGTCCAGCTTTTCCTTTTTCATCAGCATCGGCACGTCGTAGATGGTTTCGGCATCCATGGCCTCAATCACCGAGTTGATGTGGACGTTGCAGAACAGGGCCAGTTTCTTGCGGATGTCCTGCGGCAGCGAATATTCCGTCCGGCAAACTAGGATGTCGGGCTGGATGCCGTTTTCGAGCAGGTCTTTGACCGAGTGCTGCGTGGGTTTGGTTTTCAGTTCGCCCGCCGACTTCAGGTACGGAATCAGCGTCAAATGGATCACGATGGCATTGTTGGAGCCGACATCCCACTTGAATTGGCGCACGGCCTCAATGAATGGCAGTGACTCAATATCGCCCACGCAGCCGCCGATTTCGGTGATCACAATGTCGTATTTGCCGGTTTCGCCCAGCGAGCAGATGTTGCGCTTGATCTCGTCGGTGATGTGCGGCACTACCTGCACGGTTTTGCCCAAGTATGCCCCTTGCCGCTCGCGCGTGATCACGCTGTTGTAGATGCGCCCCGTGGTCACGTTGTTGGCCTGCGAAGTTGGGATGTTCAGGAAACGTTCGTAGTGGCCCAAGTCCAAGTCAGTCTCGGCACCATCGTCGGTCACGTAGCATTCGCCGTGTTCGTAGGGGTTCAGCGTGCCGGGGTCAATGTTGATGTACGGGTCGAATTTCTGGATGGTCACCGAAAAGCCTCTGGCCTGCAGCAACTTGGCCAGCGAGGAGGCGATGATGCCCTTGCCCAGCGAAGAGGTAACGCCGCCCGTAACGAAGATGTATTTTGCCGATGCCATAAGCTGTTTTTCAGTAATGCACTTATGGGGTGCAAAGGTAGCGGAATTTTCGGGAGTTGGGCGGGTGGCTGAAAAACGGCGGCTGAAAAAATAGTATCCTTTGCAAACACCAAACCCACCCCGTCTTGTGCCACCCCGCCGGACTTGGAAAGTCCGGCTACGCCTTTCCGAAATAGTATCTTCCGGAAAGGCCAAACCTGCCCGCCGCGATTGTCTGCCGGATTACGGACGGTGGCTTTTGCGGTAGGCCGAAGGCGTTTTGCCGGTTATGCCTTTGAAATACCGGTTGAAATTGGCGAAATTGTTGAACCCACTCTCATAGCAGGTCTGGGCAATGCTCAGTTTTCCCTGCGTCAGCAATTTGCAGGCATGGCCCACCCGCAACTCAAGCAAAAACCGGAAATACGTTTTGCGGGTGCGGGTTTTGAAATACCGGCAGAATGAATGCGGGCTGATGTGCGCCACGCCCGCAATTTCGCCCAGTGAGATTTTGCGTTGGAAATGCTCCAGCGAATGTTTGTATATGCGGTTGATGCGGTCGGTTTCCTCCTCATTAAAGCCCTTGGGGTGGCCCACCGTTGACAGCAGTTGCCTTTCTTGTGTTCCGGCCAAGATTTCCAGAGCTTCCAGCAGCAGCCGTATCCGGTGCGAGCCCGCCGCGTGGAGTGCCTGGCCGAGAATGCGTTTGACCGGCTCTTGGGCAGTGCCGAAAAACCGCACCCCCTGCCCCGATTCTTCCAAAAGCTCCCTCACTTTTCGGTTTTCGGGCAGTTGCAGGAAAGCCTTGCCCCAAAAGTCGTCCCGGAAATGCACCACCGTGGCCTTCACCAGGTCTTCGCTGTCTGCCGTGAAATACTTTTCATCGCACCGCCAGTAGTGCGGCAGGTCGGAGCCGATCAGCAGCAAATCGCCCGCTTGGAAATGCCGGATGTCGTCGCCCACGAATTGTGTTCCGGAGCCTTCTTCCAAGTGGATCAGTTCTATTTCAGGATGGTAGTGCCACTGGTTGTAGAAATAAGGGACAATATCGCGGCGCACACTGAACGAGAAATCATCGTTGAGCGGCACTTTCAGCAATTGGGGTTTCATGACGGTTTACGGGTGAGGTTGTGGGCGGGTTCTTAACCTGAAAAGGCGTTGGAAACCTGAAACCGGTGGCAAAGATGCCAATATAGTTGAAAATAATGCCAATCCATTAAAACATCCGGTTTCAGGAAATGCCTTATCTTTGTTGGCATAAGTCAATTAAACCTTTTTTTTGTGCTATGCCACCGGCAACACGACCAAACCCTGACCCGAAACCATGAAAAGATACTGCCTCACCCTTGACCTGAAAGACGACGACGCGCTGATAGCCGAATACGACCGCCGTCATGAAAGTGTGCCCGCTGCCATAGAGCAGTCGATCTTTGATTCGGGCATCATGGCCATGCAGATTTACCGGCTCGGCACGCGGATGTTCATGATTATCGAAACCACCGACGGGTTTGATTTTGCCCAGAAAGCACAGATGGATGCCGCCAACCCGCACGTGCAGGCTTGGGAAGACATGATGTGGAAATTGCAGCAGCCCCTGCCCCAAGCCAAAGACGGCGAAAGGTGGCTCCTGATGAAGCCCGTATTTGACTTGTGACCCGGTGAGTTGCCCGTAAAATAGTATCTTCTGAAACAGCCAAACCCCATGAAATACCTCCAGATACACCCGGCTGACAATCTGCTGGTAGCCCTGCAAGACTTGGACGCGGGAACCGCAATCCAGCATAACGGCCACGGGTTTTTGCTCACGCACCATGTGCAGGCCAAGCACAAATTCACAACCGAACCCTTAAGGCAAGGCGATGGCGTATTCATGTACGGCGTGCTGGTGGGCAAGGCCACCCAACCCATTGCGCAGGGGGAAGTGATTACCACGTTTAATCTCCGGCACGAATCCGACGGGTACGGCATCGAGAAAAAGCAGCCCATAACGTGGCACGCCCCCGATGCTGGCCGCTGGCAGAACCGGACTTTCATGGGCTACCCGCGCAGCAACGGCACGGCGGGCACGCGCAACTACTGGCTGGTGATTCCGCTGGTGTTTTGCGAAAACCGCAATGTGCTGATGATGAAAGACGCGTTTGAACGCGAACTGGGTTTTGCCCAGCCCGAGAAATACCGCGACCAGGTGCGCAGCCTGCTTGAGAGCCACAAGAATGGCGTGCCAATGGAAGCCACCGGCAAAACCGCCGCCGAAAGCCCCGCCCCGCCCGCCACCCGCACCAACCCGTGGCTGCCCAACGTGGACGGCATCAAATTCCTGACCCACGAGATGGGTTGCGGCGGCACCAACCAAGATTCGCAGGCATTGGCCGGGGTTTTTGCGGGCTTTGCCATCAATCCCAACGTGGCGGGCATAACGGTGCTGAGCCTTGGGTGTCAGAAAACCCAACTCGAAGACTTGCAGCAGGAAATCCAAAAAAGAAACCCCGGCTTCGACAAGCCAATCCTGTATTTCGACCAGCAAACCTACGGCACCGAACACGCCCTGATGACCGATGCCATCCGGCAGACTTTCCAAGGACTGGTGGAAATCAACAGAATCGCCCGGCAGCCCGTGCCAGTGTCCCAACTGAACATCGGCCTCAAATGCGGTGGCTCCGACGGGTTTTCGGGCATCTCGGCCAACCCGGCCTTGGGCAGCCTTTCGGACATACTCGTGACGCTGGGCGGAACCACCCTGCTGGCCGAATTCCCTGAGTTGTGCGGCGTGGAGCAGGAACTCATCAACCGCTGCAAAAGCGATGGCGATGCCCGCAAGTTCATCCGGCTCATGGACGAGTATGCCGCCCAAGCTGCGGCCGTAGGTGCCGGGTTCGACATGAATCCATCCAAAGGCAATATTAAAGATGGACTGATCACCGATGCCATAAAATCGGCGGGGGCGGCCAAAAAGGGTGGCAACGCCCCCATTGCGGGCGTGCTCAACTACACCGAACAGCCCGCCGGGCCGGGCCTGCACCTGCTCTGCACCCCCGGCAACGACGTGCTGGCCACCACGGGCATGGCCGCTTCGGGGGCCAACCTGATTGTGTTCACCACCGGCTTGGGTACGCCCACCGGCAACGCCATTACGCCCACCGCCAAGGTATCCACCAACAGCCGCCTGGCCGAACGGATGCCCGACATTATTGACTTTGATTCCGGCCGCGTCATTTCGGGCGGCGAAAGCATTGCCGAAAACGGCGAGGCGATGCTGGAATGGCTCATCGGGCTGGCCTCGGGCGAATACCTGACCAAAGCCGAACAACTGGGGCAGGACGATTTTATCCCGTGGCGGCGCGGCGTGAATCTGTGACGGCGGGGGGTTTGGCGTTTTTGAAAAGATACTATTTTGGTTCGTAATGGTTTTTGTCATTCCGACAAAGGAGGAATCGGGCCTTCAATTGCCAGCAAGTCCGGACTTGACAGTGCGATTAACGCCGGATTCCTCCTTCGTCGGAATGACAAGGCGGGTTTGACCTTTTCAAAAAATACTGCTTTGGCACGTCCGGTAACCCACGGCCGTTGTTGGTATTTTCACCAACAACTTGTCACTTCCGGAGTGTGGGGATGCTTGCGGGTGAAAACTCCCGCAAGGGCAGGGGCTGTCCGGGAAGTGCTGGCATCGGAACCGGCAAAAATCACAAACCATTGACTGTCAATGATTTTTTCTGTTTTCCATAACTTATCCATGAGAAAAATCGCGCTTGCAACCGTATTGCTCTGGCTGGTGAAAACGGCGGCGGTTGCCCAGACCATGGAGCAGTCGTACCAGAACACCCAGGCAGAACTGGCTTCGGGCTGGCACACCTACAACCACCAGAGCGTGCTGGGCCACGTGTGGATGCCCGGCTGCCTTTCGGTGAAACTGAGCCTCAAAAGCAACCGCGTGAGCCAGTACGGCTACATGGGCGATGCCTACATCTCCACCAAAGTGTCCCGCCCCGAAACCGTCACGCCGCAATACCACGCCGCCGACGGCAGTTTCACCGAACTCGTTTTGGCTTGGGACGGCAACGAAATGCTCGTGCAGAGCGGCACCGATGGCGATGACCTGGTATTGCTCGTAACGCCGCAAAAACTGACCGAACTGCGCCCCAGTCTGGTTGTGGAAACCGGTTTGCTCTGGAACCGGCCGGGCAGCCTCAGCCGCAAGGGCGACCAAGTGGTGGCCGAACTTGCCGGCAAAACCATCCAAGTCAGCGGCACGCAACCCACCGATACGTGTTTCATACCGCTGAATGCGCCGTACCTTTCATTTTCCCTGCAAGCGGAAACGGGAATCTGCACCGGGAAAAAACGCACCCTTGAAGAAATCAAAAAAATCATCCGTGCGCGGAAAGAACAATACCTGGCCAGCCTGAAAACCCACGCGGAAGCCAGCGAAACCGTGCGGGTGCTGCACAACGCCATAGGCTGGAACACCACCTACGACCCGCTCACGCAACGGGTGGTGTCGCCGGTGAGCCGCTATTGGACGGAAGCTTTCGGCGGTTCGGCGGTGCTTTTCGATTGGGATACCTATTTCGGAGCCTATCTGGCGGCGTTTTCAAACAAGGCACTGGCGTTTTCCAATGCCATCGCCATCACCAAAAGCCTGACACCCGGCGGCTTTGTGCCCAACTACACGGCGGGCGGCACCAAAGCCTCGCTCGACCGTTCGCAGCCGCCCGTGGGCAGCCTGATTGTCCTGGAAATTTATAAAAAGCATCCCGAAAAATGGTTTGTGCAATACGTTTTCAACGACCTGCTGACGTGGAACCGCTGGTGGCTCAAAGGCCGCAACACGCCCCAGAATTGGCTTTGCTGGGGATCAGACCCCAAGGGCGACCACGCCGCCGGTACCTGGCAGGCCGCCGCCTATGAGTCGGGGCTTGACAACTCGCCGATGTACGACAAAGTGCCGTTTGACACTGTAACCCACCGCATGGCACTGGCCGATGTGGGTCTGACCAGCCTCTACGTGGCCGACTGCAAGGCACTGGCCGAGCTGGCCGACTTGATTGGCCGCACCCGTGAAGCCAAGGAATTGCGCCAGCGGGCGGGTGTTTTCTCAAAATCCCTGCAACAACTCTGGAACGACGAAAAAAGCATTTTCCTGAACAAACGCACCGATACCGGGGCATGGAATTACCGGCTTGCGCCCACGCTTTTTTATCCGCTGCTTGCCGGGGTTGCCACCCTGGCGCAAGCCAAACGCATGGTGCGCGGGCATTTGCTGAACCCCGATGAATTCTGGGGCGAATGGGTGCTGCCCTCGGTTGCCCGCAACGACCCGGCCTTTGGCGAACAGGATTACTGGCGCGGACGCATCTGGGCCCCGCTCAACTTCTTGGTGTACATGGGTTTGAAGAAATACGATTTTCCTGAGGTGAGAAAAGAGTTGGCCGACAAATCCAACCGGCTGCTGCTTAAAAACTGGCAGGCAACCCACGGGGTCTATGAAAACTACCACGCGTCGGGCGTGGGCAGGCTGCCCGATGAGCCACTTACCAAAAGTGATAACTGCTACCATTGGGGAGCCTTGCTGGGCTATATGTATTTGCTGGAAAACGGCAAAGCCCCCCAAAAATAGTATCTTTCCAAAGGCCGAAACCTGCCTGAAAAACCTGTGAGGTTTTGAAAACCTCACAGGTTTGTGACTGAAAATCCAAAATAGTATCTTTCCAAAAGCCCAAACCCGCCCCGGTTGGCGCGAGGCTCCGCCTCGTGCCGGTTATCGCCGGGCCTCCGGCCCCTATTGCGGCGGCATTTGCTCTTAACCCAAGGTCTGTGGCACACAGACCGTTTTTGCGGTGCGCTGCCGGTCTGTGTGCCACAGACCACGGTTTTTGGAATCGCTATGACAACGCCGACGTAAACTGTTTTCAACCAAGCACTCACCCCCGAAAACCGCGCACCCCATTCCCATGAAAAAAACCTTCGTCCTGTTGCTATGTATGGCCGCCCAAAGCGGGTTGGCCCAGCAAAAACCCATGCGGCTCTGGTTCGACAAGCCAGCTTACCAGCCCGCCGTTTTCAGCTACGAGGCTCCCGAATTCACCAACACCTTCCATTTTGCGAGGCGCGGCTGGATGGAGGCCCTGCCGGTGGGCAACGGACGGCTGGGCGCGATGGTGTTCGGGGGGGTGCTGCACGAACGGATCCAGCTTAACGAGGAAAGCATCTGGGACGGCTACCGCCACAACACCGACAACCCGGCGGCGGCGCAAGCCCTGCCCGAAGTGCAACGGCTGATGTTTGCCGGAAAGAACGACGAAGCCGAGCAGTTGGCGGCCAAAACCCTGATGGGCCAGCCCGTGACCATCAAGCCCTACCAGCCCCTGGGCGATGTGCTGATTGAAATGGCACCAGCGGGCGATACCACGTACACCAACTACCGGCGTTGGCTCAGCCTGGATTCGGCGGTGGCGGTGACGCAGTTCCGGCACGGCGGCAAAAACTACCGGCGCGAGGTTTTCACCTCGCACCCCGCCCAAGTCATCGTGGTGCGCCTCACGTGCAGCCAGCCCGGCTCCATCAATGTCCGCATCCGTTTACGGCGCGAAAAGGACGCAACCGTTTCGGCCTCGCCCACCGATCCGCGCCGGATGCTGCTGCGCGGACGGATTGACTGCCGCGATGAGAAAACCGGCCAGCCCGTCGGTATGCGTTTCGCTTCCGATGTGAAGGCCGTTGCCCCCAATGGCCGGGTTTCGGTGGATGCCAACGGGGTGATGACCGTGGAAAATGCCAGTGAACTCACGCTCTACATTGCCGCCGCCACCGACTACGCCGCCCCCAACCCCGAAAAACGCGTTGCCGAAACCATCCAGAAAGCACTCCTGCGATCCGTTGCGGCATTGTGGCAGGCGCATCTGGCCGATTACCGCGCCCTGTATGACCGGGTGAAGATCAATCTCGACCCCAAGGCCAACCCGATGGAACTGCCGCAGGATGCCCGGCTGGACCGCGTGAGAACCGCGCAGTTTGAGGATTCCTACCTTTCGGAACTGCTGTTCCAGTATGGCCGCTATTTGCTCATTGCCAGTTCGCGCCGGGGAGATTTGCCCGCCAACTTGCAGGGAATCTGGAACCAGACCGTGCGGCCGCCGTGGAGTGCCGATTACCACACCAACATCAACTTACAGATGAATTACATGGCCGCCGAGGCCGCCAACCTGTCCGAATGCCACGAGCCGCTGTTTGCCCTGATGGATTCGCTGGCCATACACGGCCAAAAAACCGCCCGCGCCATGTACGGGGCCAGAGGTTGGGTGGTACACCACCTGACCGACGTGTTCTGGCGCACTTCGCCCGTGGACGGCGTGGTGGGCGTGTGGCCCATGGGTGGCGGCTGGCTGGCGCACCATCCGTATGAGCATTACCAGTTTTCGGGCGACCGGGAATTTTTGCGCAAAAAGGCTTTTCCGCTCATGAAAGGAGCCGCCGAGTTTTACCTGGACTTCCTCAAACCCATTCCGGCGGGCTTGCCAATGGCCGGAATGCTGGCCACCAACCCGTCGCACTCGCCGGAAAACGCCTTTGGCAAAGCCGATGGCACGCAACACCAATTCACGTACGGGGCCACCATGGATATGCAGATTTGCCGCGAACTTTTCGCCAACTGCCTCCGCGCCATTGCGGATTTGAGCGGGCCGGGCAAGCCGTTCGAGCCGAAGTTCAAAGCCGAATTGCAAACGGCCCTAACCCGGATCGCTCCGGAGCAAATCAGTGCCCGGACGGGCGGATTGCAGGAATGGATTGAAGATTACACGGAACCCGAAATCGGCCACCGGCACATCTCGCATTTGTACGGCCTGTTTCCCGCCGACCAGATCACAGCCCGCACACCCGAACTGTACGCCGCCGCCCGCAAATCGCTGGAACGCCGCCTGGCGGGCAACCCGAATGCGGATGTCGAAGAGGCCAAAAACCGCTACCAGAGTTACGGAAGCTACCTGGGCGGCAAAAGTTTCGGCGGCTGGCAGAGCGTGTGGATCAGCATGATGTGGTTGCGGCTCGGCGAGGCGCAACAGGCATACCGTCACCACCAATACCAGTTGGAATTCGGGATGCAGCCCAATTTTTTCGGCTCGGCCTACCAATTGGACGGCACTTTCGGCTCCACGGCCGTTGTGGCCGAGATGCTGCTGCAAAGCCACGCCGGAGCATTGCACCTGCTGCCTGCCCTGCCCCGGCAATGGCCGACCGGCCACGTAAAGGGCTTGCGGGGGCGTGGCGGCTTTACGGTGGACATGGACTGGCGCAACGGAAAACTGGCCGGATCACGGATTGCGGCCAAAACCGGTGGCACTTGCCGCATCCGCACGGAACTGCCTGTCCGGGTAACGCTTAATGGCAAGGCGGTGGCAAGCCGCCAACCCGAAACAGGCGTGACTGAATTCACTGCCGCACCCGGCAAGACGTATGTGCTGACTGCCATACTGAAACCGGATTGAATGTGGGCCTTTCACGCGGACAAAAACCAAGGGCGGGTTTGGGCTTTTGAAAAGATACTATTTTCCGAATGCCGATGCCTTGGCTTGGAGCAAAGACACCGGTGAGGGGTTTGGCCGTTTAAAAAGATACTATTTTGCCCGCCGCCGGGAGCATCATTATTAACCCATCAAAAAATCGTTAACCTATGACAAACCGCAGGGATTTCCTCAAAACCACCTCGCTCTCGGCAGCGGGTTTGCTGCTCGCCAGCCCGTTGGCGGCCCAGACTTTGGCCAAGGCCGCCAACGACCCATACCTGCTCCGTTTCCGGCAGATACATTTGGACTACCACACCAGCGGCCTTATCGAAGACGTGGCCATGCAGTTTGACCCCGGCGAGTTTGCGGCCGCGCTGAAAAAGGCTTCGGTCAATTCGGTCACGTGCTTTGCCCGCTGCCACCACGGCTATGTTTATTACAACACCAAGAAAAACCCCGAACGCAAGCATCCCTTTTTAAAGCGCAACCTGCTCAAGGAGCAAATAGAAGCCTGCCGCAAGCAGAATATCCGCGTGCCCATATACACCACCGTGCAGTGGGATAAGTTTACGGCCAACCAGCACCCCGAATGGCTCATGCGCGATGCCGAGGGCAAGCCTTTCACCTTTGGTGAGAAAACCTTTGACGCGGGTTTTTACGAACACCTCGATATCCTGACCCCGTACCGCGATTTCCTGAAATCGCACCTGACCGACCTATTTGAATCCGTGCCCGTGGACGGCCTGTTTCTGGACATCCACCACGTGTACCCGAATGCCAACCGCGCGGCCATTGATGCCATGCTCAAAAAAGGCCTGCACCCCGACAACGAAGTGGCCCGCTACAATTTCTACCGCGAAGCCATCCGCGAGTACAAGGCCGAGATAACCGCCTTCGTGGCCAAGCTGGACAAGAACTGCAAGGTTTTTTTCAACGGCGGTCACATCGGGCCGCTTATCCGCCCCGAACTGCCCAGTTACAGCCATCTGGAACTGGAGTCGCTGCCGTCGGGCGGGTGGGGCTACCTGCACTTCCCGCTCACGGCGCGGTATGCCCGCAATTTGGGCAAGGACATCATGGGCATGACGGGCAAGTTCCACACCTCGTGGGGCGATTTCCATTCGCTCAAGAACCGGGCTGCCTTGGAGTTCGAGTGCTTTTCGATGCTGGCACTCAACGCCAAATGCTCCGTGGGCGACCAACTGCACCCGCGCGGCCGCCTGGATGCCGCCACCTACGATTTGATCGGCTCGGTGTACGGACAAGTGGCCCAAAAAGAAGCGTGGTGCGAGGGCGCGAAAGCCCGCACGGATATTGCCGTGTTCAGTGCCGAGGAGTTTTCGGGCTACAACATGAATGCCCGCACACCCGACCAGATGATGGGCGCGGTCAGGATGTTGCAGGAAGGCAAGCACCAGTTTGATGTCGTGGATTCGCAGTCCGACTTGTCGCCGTACAAGGTGGTGGTCATGCCCGACGTGATTCCGGTGGACGAGAAAATGAAACAGAAACTGTCCGGTTACCTTGCGGGCGGCGGTTCGCTGATTGCCTCGTATCAGTCCGGCCTCTCGCCTGATAAAAAGGATTTCAACCTGCCCCAAATGGGCATATCGCTGGTGGGCGAGGCTCCGTACAGTCCCGATTTCATCGCCCTGAAAGGCGGGCTGATGGGCAAAAACCTGCCCGAAACAGAACTGGTGATGTACCAGAAAGGAATGCAGGTGAAAACCGCCGCCGCCACCGTGCTGGCCGAAACCAACGTGCCTTATTTCAACCGCACGTGGGAGCATTTCAATTCGCACAAGCACACGCCATCAGCGGGCAAGGCGGGCTACCCGGCGGTGACGCAAAACGGCAAGGTCATTTATTTCATGCACCCGATTTTCGGGCAATACGCCAAAAACGCGCCCCGCTGGTGCCGCCAGATCTTCCTGAACGCTTTGGATATCCTGCTGCCCGAGCCGCTGGTCAGGGCCGCAGCCGCACCCACGGCCCTGCTGGCCACACTGAACGAACAAAAGTCCCGCAACCGCCAAGTGCTGCATTTGCTGTATTACGTGCCCGAACGGCGGGGCAGCGACTTTGACGTGGTGGAGGATGTGGTGCCGCTGTTCAATACCGAAATATCAGTGAAGACGGAGGCCAAACCTGTAGCCATCAGCACCGTACCCGAAAACAAGCCGCTGGCGTTTGAATACAAGAATGGCCGGTGTGAACTTGTGCTGCCCGAACTGAAAGGCCACCAGATGGTGGAATTGAAGTTTTAAAAGCCCCCAAAAGCCTCCCCCAACCGCCTCCGAAAGAGAGGGCTTTTAAAACTCCCCCTTCGGGGACTGGGAGGCTGAAATAGTATGTTTTCAAACGGCCAAACCCCTTTGTCATTCCGACAAAGGAGGAATCCGGCCTTGACTTGCAGGCAAATTTGGGTATTGGTGTGCGATTGTCGCCCGATTCCTCCTTTGTCGGAATGACAAAAACCACCGTGGACTGCCGACTGAAATAGTATCTTCCAAAAACCCCAAACCCGCACCCCAATCTATGAAACTGTACCGAACCACCGCTGGAATCGCCGTTGAAGCTGGTGAAGATATGTTTCTCCTGCACGAAAAAAACTGGGACGCTTGCATCAACCGCGACGGACTGCACGGGTTGCTGCAAGCCGAAATCCGCGAACTTGCGCCGCTGGATGGCAATTGGCTGGCTTCGCAGACCATCCTGGCCCCTATCCAAAGCCAGGAAATCTGGGCGGCGGGCGTTACGTACCTGCGCAGCCGCAACGCCCGCATGGAAGAATCGAAGGAGGCGGGCGGCGATACGTTTTACGACAAGGTGTACGATGCCGAGCGGCCCGAAATATTCTTCAAATCCACCGCGCAGCGCACCGTGGGCACGGGCGGTACGGTGCGCATCCGCAAGGATTCCACGTGGGATGTGCCCGAACCCGAACTCACGCTGTTTGTGACCACGGCGGGCGATATTGTGGGCTACACCATCGGCAACGACATGAGTTCGCGCAGCATTGAAGGTGAAAACCCGCTGTATCTGCCCCAAGCCAAAATGTACGAGGGTTGCGCCGGGCTGGGGCCGTGCCTGTACGTGCCCGAAAAGCCGCTTGCCGCCGACGCGGAAATCACGTTGGAGATCAATCGGGGCGGCCAGCAGGTTTTCCACGGCAGCATAGCCATCAGCCAGATGAAGCGGCGGCATACCGAACTCGTGGATTTCCTGTTCCGCGAGTGCGAATTCCCCCACGGCTGCTTCCTGATGACCGGCACGGGCATTGTGCCCGCCCATCCGTTCACGCTGCAAAGCCGCGACGAGATTTTAATCACCATCGGCCACATCGGCACACTCCGGAACATTGTCGGATAAATCAACCCAATCAAACCCCTGAAACCATGGAAATCACCGGCGGACAACTCATCGGAAATAGTATCTCGAAAAAAGGCGAAACCTCCTTCACCGGTTTCAATCCGGTCACCAACACGCCCTTGGCCGCCGTGTTTCACGAAGCCACCGAAGCGGAAATAAACGAAGCCGTGGCCTTGGCCGATGCGGCATTCTGGCAGTACCGCAAAAAAAGCGGAGCCGAACGCGCCGCCTTCCTGGAGGCCATTGCCGACGAAATCACGGCCTTGGGCGATGAACTGATCAAAACCGCCGCCCTGGAAACCGCCCTGCCCGAAGCCCGCATCACCGGCGAACGAGGCCGGACGGTGGGGCAACTCCGGCTTTTTGCCGGTTTCATCCGCGATGAAAAATGGCTCAACACCATCGAAGACACCGCCCAGCCCGACCGCCAGCCGCTGCCCAAACCGCGCATCGTGCAGAAGCAAATCCCGCTGGGTGTGGTGGCGGTGTTTGGGGCCAGCAACTTTCCGCTGGCCTTTTCGGTGGCGGGCGGCGACACGGTTTCGGCATTGGCGGCGGGCTGTCCGGTGGTGTTCAAGGCGCACCCCGCCCACCCCGCCACCTGCGAACTGGTGGGCCGGGCCATTGTTGAAGCCGCCCGGCGCACCCAGATGCCCGAAGGCGTTTTCTCAATGGTGCAGGGCTTTTCGCACGGGGTGGGCACGGCCCTAGTCACGCACCCACTGGTGAAGGCGGTCGGTTTCACGGGTTCGTACAAGGGCGGCAAGGCACTCTACGACTTGGCGGTGCGGCGCGAGGAACCGATTCCGGTGTATGCCGAGATGGGCAGCACCAATCCGGTTTTTTTCCTGAAAGGGGCTCTTATAAAAGATACGGCGGCGTTGGCCGGTTCGTTTGTCGGTTCCATCACGCAGGGCGTGGGGCAGTTCTGCACCAATCCGGGCGTGTTTGTGGTGGGACGCGAAGAAACCGGTTTTGTGAGCCAAGTAGCCGAAAGATTGGCAGCCACGCCCGCCGGGCATCTGCTGACGGAAGGCATCAGAACCGCCTACGTGCAAGGCATTGCCCACCAGCGGCAAACCGCCGGCACCGTTGCCCTGACCGGCTGGGACGGCCAGAACCCAACGCCGCACCTGCTGCAGACCACCGTGGCCGCCGCGCTTGAAAACCCGGAACTGACCGAGGAGGTGTTCGGACCCTCGACGGTGGCCGTGGTGGCCGACAGCCCGGAGGAGATGCTCGGCTTTGCCCGCCACCTGAAAGGCCACCTGACAGCCACCATTTTCGGCACGGAAGAAGACCTGCAAGCCAGTCAGGAACTCATTGACATCCTGACCACCAAGGTGGGGCGGCTGGTTTTCAACGGATTCCCCACCGGCGTGGAGGTGTGCCACGCCATGGTTCACGGCGGCCCGTTTCCGGCTACCACCGATGCCCGCACCACCTCGGTGGGCACGCAGGCTGTGTACCGCTTCACGCGCGCCATTGCCTTCCAGGATTTTCCGGCGGGGATGGCATAATGTGAGCCGGGAAAATAGTATGTCTGGAAAAGCCCAAACCTTGGTTTTGCCAGAATGGCAAAAACAGTTTTTCCGTGGACTGTTGCCCATGGGCTGCCGACTGAAATAGTATCTTTCAAAAACCCCAAACCCCCTGCCTTTCGGGAAGCCGCCGATCGAAAATTGGCGGCTTTTGTGTCATTGAGCCACGCGCCGGATGCCTACGAACCGGCTTTGGTAATACCGGTTGGCCATATTGTCCGGGCACACCCCCTTGCTCGACGAAGCGTGTATCCAAGACAGTTTTTCGCCTTTTTGCGAAACCACAATGCCCACGTGCCCGATGGCTCCGTAAAGGTCGTATCCCTTGAAAAAAATCAAATCGCCCGGTTGTGTGTCAGTCAAGGATACGGCTTCGCCGATTTCGCCTTGTTGCGAGGAAAAATAAGGCAAGTACACGCCATACTGCTTGAAAACGTAAAAAGTGAATCCCGAACAGTCAAACCCGGACGGCTCTTTGCCTTCGGACAGGTAAGGCGTGCCCAGCAGACTCTTGGCCAGCCGCGTAAGTTCGGCGGCATTGAACCGGTACGGAACCGCATCCGAATAGTCATAGACGGTGTTATAATGATATTTTTCGTCGGTCGGGGTTGGCTCGTCCCGAACCGGTTCGTCGGTCTGGGCGTATGCCGTGCTGGCAAGAGCCAGCAGCAGGATGAGGGGGCGTGGCAAACCGAGTGTTTTCATGAAACAGGGGGCGAAACGGTGACGGGTGTGCAAATATCAACTGTTTTGCTGTATTTTGTGAATGAATTCCATGCGTTTCGGTTTCGTGAAACGCAAGCGGGACGCTTGCCTGTTGGCAGACGGGCTCGCTACCACTTGAACACCATGTTCCGGTGCCACTCCAAGTTTTCCCTGCCGGGATGGTGTTTTTCTTGCGTCGGCAGCAAAATTGTTTTCCCTTCAAACTGTCTGACAGCATAAGGCGATGAATTTTCAGCGAACTTGCCTGATACCAGTACTTCGTGCCGGTCTGTCAATGAAATTAGTCCCCGGTCAAAGGCGCGGTGCAGGGTCGGGCAAAGGGAGATTCCATTGGTGATTGTGTCGTCATGGCTTTTGCTGAACGGGATGATGTGGCACGCATCAACCATGGAAACATCAAAAACCGCATCTATCCGCAAGCCTGAAACACAACAGGTATATTCGTATATTTTTGGCACCTCGCGTTTGAAAACCTCCTCCCTCACAAACATTTCTATTTGTCCCGATTCTTCGTCCAGTTCCTCAATCAGGCTGTCAACCCTGTTTTTATACCGGGCGGGGCTTTCTTCCAGAATCTCACGACTGATTGAATCCAGACGGATTGCTTCCGAGTAGTCAATGGTTTGCGGGGCTTTGCTGTCCGGAAAATACGATTTGACAAGCGTGTGTCTCAAAATTTCCCTGCCAACAGGCTCCGTAAGAATATCCGCAAGCTCCGGGTCTATCTCGGCATAGGCAACCGCCAGTGCAAGGTTTGAAAAGCTTGATGCCGAACCCTTGCCTGACAGTAATTCGTAACCCGGATTTGGTTCCAGCCGCCAGAAAAAAGCGGACTTCATGTGATAAAAGGGCAATACAAATTTCATGGTGTGCCCGGTGCGCACAAACGCATTCCAGTTTGTCTTGAACAGGCCAACCAGTTCGGGTGTGATGTGAATCCTGTTGTCTGTGATTAACCCTTGCTCGAATGCTTGAATCACGCTCAGCAACAAGACAGGTTTGTGCGGCGCAGGGCCCAATGTGTTTATCTTGCTAGAGTCGACCTTCAGCTTGCCGAATGCCGTGCGGTAACGGTTCAACTTGTCCTTGTCAGGCATACGGTTGGTCGGTATTTTTTTCAAAGGGTTTGGGCTTTTTGAAACATACTGTTTCTATCCTTCCACAAAATACGGGCATTGCCCTGGCTACCGCAGGGTTTTCCCGGCAATACACTTGCAATCTTGGACTGCCGGGCAGTCACAGGGTGTCAAGTGGTCGTGGTGGCAAAAATCAAGGAAAAAAAGGCCGGTTTGCCGCCTGTTGAAAACAAAAGATGTAATGTGTCTGCCCGGCAGTCCATTTTCCGCCGCTCTCGCGCAAGGAACTTGGCATCATCTGCCGCGCCAAGTGCGGCAAAGCCAGTCGTGACACGCGAACACGTGATACGCGAACATTTGACTCTGGCAGGGTTGCTGAACCTTGGCGGGGCTTGTGCGCAAATCCTGTTTCATGGCTGCGAGGTTTTATGTGCGCCTGCACGATGCGGCCAAAAACACAGGGCAAACCCGGATGGTGAAATTGCGCCCTGTCAAACCGCCCGATTGTCTTTTACCCGCCAGGTGTTTTGCCACCGGACGGGCAAAAGAACTGGCGGCCAGTTTTATTTGTATTAACAGTTTACCGAAAAAATGAAACATATTTGCATTCGTATATGGAAAGGCTCACAAATCCGCCCATCCGGGAAGCAGTCTGGGAGATGGCATTCGCCAACGACCCTCTCCCTACGTTGGCTCTCATGGAAGAGTTCGGGCAGCATATGCGCAGCAGCTACCCTGTGCTGCAACATACCCATGCGGTGCAGATTACGTTTGGGCCGGAGGGCGAGCAGCCGTTGCCGCCAACCCAAGTGCCGGACGGCATCAGACTATCTAACCCATCCCGTCCGTTTGTGGTGCTGCTCAAGGCAAACGTGCTGGCGGTGGCACGCCTGCGCCCCTACACCTCGTTTGAAGACCTGCGTGGTGAAGGCTTGCAGGTGCTGGCCGATTGGCTGCGGTTTGTACCAGACGCGAACCTTGTACGGCTTGCACTGCGTTACGTAAACGAGTACCGGGTCAGTTTTGCCGAGGGCGAGTTCATCGGCGACTATGTGCAACTGGTTCCCCATGTCATGGCATCAGAGTTTCCGCAAATGCTTGATGCCTACGCGGTACAGATGACCCCGGTTTACAGCCCTGACAAACAGGCAGCTATAGCGGTCAATTTCCAGCCGGTGCCGGGTACCGACCAAACCAGCATTGTGCTGGACATAACCGTGAGCCAAAATGGAAACTTCGGGCAGGATGCAAACGCCATGACTGAAACTACCGCCGGGTTGAGGGAACTGAAGAACCGAATTTTCCGACAATTGGTCGGCCCCAAGGCATACGCCCTGTTCAACGCATAAACAAACCCAGCCCCATGCCTACCATCCAATTCGTTCCAGCAGTAGTGGTGCGCCACGTCCGGCAGGACACCGGCGGGAAAAGCCTCTTGTTTCTTTCCATGCGTCCTTGGCAGGAAGCGGCCGTTGGCCTTATTGTGTTCGGCCCCGCACCCACTTACACCGACGGGAAACTCGCAGTCACGGTGCGTACGCTGGAGCCTGATACCTACCGAGCGGCGGCCGGGCAGTTTGCTGCCGACTTGGCCCGCAAAAGCCAGTTGGTAGGCACGCACGCCGAAGCTGCCCGAAGCCTTTTTGAAAAGACATTGAACCGGATTAAGGTCTTGCAACCCGTTGGCGACATCGTGGTGGGTTTGGCTGCTGCCAGCGAGAGCATTTACTTCCGGTTTTATAACCCCCAAGGCCACGAAACCCACTTGGAGGTTTTCTACACCAAAGACGACGAGGATGACCAAGTGGAAGCGGTAACCACCGTGTACCGCAGCGAGGCGGTGGTGCTGAAACGGTTTGGTACACTGGAGCAGGTATTCGGCCATCTTGCTGCCATCTTGCCGCCTGACTATCCCTTAACCCCAACATTTGTACATGAACTATCCCTGGCGGTTGGTACCACAGCCCACGAGCCGATTTATTGACCCGGCGGATGCCGGCGATACTCTATGCCGCTGGGTGGCTCCCGAATGCAAACTCAAGGATTCGGAGGGCCGCCTGAGTGTGGAAGCTGTGGATGAAAGGCGAATATTCGGTTATTCGGTCAACAAGCTGCCACCCTCTGAGCCGGACGACATCTATATAGTCTTTCACGACAAAGAGCGATTCAACCAAAAGTGGCTGCCGGATAGTGCGGGCATTGTGCCGCAACCAAATGAGTTTGTGCATGAGTGGAGCCGGGGACGCTTTTTCTTTTCGGTGGGCGGCATCCATGCCTACGGAAGCAGTTATCCCTACCCCGTCAACACAACCCCCCACAACTTCCGCTTCCGGGTGCGGGTGGCACACGCGCCTTTGGTGGCGAACTTCGCGCATTTCGAGTTGACAATCGATTTTCTTGACTCGGCGGGAAACGTTCTGGATAAAACACCCGGCGACAAGTCGAGGAAGGTGATTATGGCTGATGTGAGGCAGAAACTGATCAAAATCGCCCGTTTTGAGTCTTGACTCTGCCCGGTACAGGGGAAGGTGGCGGCGGTATTCCATCAGCAAAATCGCCCGGAATAAACACCCGTTTGCTTTTGGGTCATGCACAGGACGGCGGCGAAGTCTTCCTGCGACTGGCGGACTATTTGGGTGCGCACCGGTTCGCTCAACATTGGTGGCCCGGTAACCATCCGGCAGCCTTGTTACCGAACATGGCAATACAAGGCGGCCCCGCCGGATTGATCCGGTGGGGCCGCCTTGTATTGCCGGGAATGCGTGGGGGTTATTGTTTCAGGCCCGCCTTGCCCGCCTCCACGGGCAGCAGCCGGTACACGGCGCCGGGCTGCTCCACGGCCACATACAGGTAGCCGTCGGGAGCCATCGTCACGTTGCGCACGCGGCCCACGTTCTTGAGCAGAATTTCTTCCTTGACAATCTTTTCGCCAGCCAGCACGCAGCGGTTCAGGTACTGGAATCGCAGGGACCCTACCACCAGATTGCCTTTCCACGCTTTGTACCGGTTGCCGGAGACGAAAGCCATGCCACTCGGCGCGATGGACGGTATCCAGTAGTGCAGGGGCTGCTCCATGCCGGCCTTGGCCGTGGCGTTGGTAAAGGTGGTGCCATCGTAGTTGATGCCGTAGGATATCACCGGCCAGCCGTAGTTTTTGCCCTTGCGCACAATGTTCACCTCGTCGCCGCCGCGAGGGCCGTGTTCATGCGCCCAGACGGTACCCGTGGCGGGGTTCACGGCTATGCCCTGCGGGTTGCGGTGGCCGTAGCTGTACACGCTGGCATGTGCCGCGCCCTGGCCCACAAAAGGGTTGTCGGGCGGGGCGGTGCCGTCGTCGCGCAGGCGGTGCACCTTGCCGCAGTCGCTCTCCAACGACTGCGGATTTTCGTTTTCGCGGCCCCGGTCACCCACCGAAACGTAGAGGAAGCCGTCCGGCCCAAACACCATGCGCGAGCCGTAGTGGTGGCGGGTGGTGGCATAGGGCCGGGCTTCGAAAATCACTTTCTGGTCAGTGAGCCGGTCGCCGTCAAGCCGGGCGCGCAGCACGGCGGTGGTGGCGTGTTTCTCGCCGTTCTCATCCTTGGGGGCCGAGTAGGAGAGGTACACGAACCGGTTGGTGGCAAAGGCGGGGTGCAGAACCACGTCGAGCAGGCCGCCTTGGCCCTCGGCCACTACGGCGGGCACACCCTGCACGGGCGTGCGGCGGCGGTCGGCACCGAGGCGGTACAGTTGCCCGGCCCTATCGGTGACCAGCATCTCACCACCGGGCAAAAAAGCCATGCCCCAGGGGCTGTCCAAGCCGGCGGCTACCGTGTCGAGGCGCACGGTGAGGTCGGCGGCGGCGAATATGTTGGAGGTAGGCTTGTCGGCTGCGACGTATTTCTTTCCGCTTTCGATGTGTTTGCCGATCAACGCGGCCAGCGCCTCTACTTCGGCGGGCTTGAGTACCTTGCCCCAGGCCGGCATCCCGTTGTCGGGATAGCCGTGCGTGATGCTTTTGACCAGTTCGGCGCGGCCGGTGCCGTACTTCCATTGGCGATCCACAAATGCCTCCACCTTCTCGCCGTGGCAACTGGCGCAATAGGTGGTGTACGTTTGTTCGGGTGGCGGGGCCGGGGTGGCGGAACGGGGAATGTGGAAGCCTGACAGGGCGAGGGTCGCAAGCACGGTCACGAAGGCGAAAAACACGAAGGCAAAGGAAGATATGCGCATGGGGAAGCAAGGGTTTGTTGTCGGCTCGAATATAGGCATATCCGGCCATATCTCTGCCATGCGGTGGCGGGTTTCTATCCGTCAGAATCCTCAAAAGCCTGATCTGATACATTTGGCCAGGTTCCCTGCCCGGACAATGGCTGTGCATGAAACCGGCCGGTGCGTCATATACCACTCCCTTCCACCCGTGAGGCCTTGCATCCCGGCCGAAGCCAACCACAAGCACGTTGATCGGGTGTTGGTAGTGATGTCGGCAGCAAAAAGGCGCGGGCCAAAACGGCGGGGGGGCGAAAGGGTTGGTCGGCCTTCAGGTCTGCACCATCTCGCCCCGGCCGTTGAGGTTGATGCGGTAGCTGCCGTGCAGCAGGTAGGGCAGCATGGCCGAGGGCATGTAGCGGCCTGTCTCAATCAATGGAACAGCCCACAAAAGGCGGAGGAAACAGGTGTTTTCCCCTTCGAGCAAAAAAATATACGCAAATGCTTGACAGTCAATAATATTCGTGCATATATTGGCATCGCCCTGAGCAGGGAATTCCCCAGATTAATTTTTAAGCCGCGAGGCCCCCAATCCTCATCCTTTTCTTGGTTAGGAAGCAACTTCTTTCAGGGTTGTCTGTCTCTTATATTATCTCACAAAGCTGGTCATTCATCTTTTGATATAGGCAAGAGAAATCTTGTGACATTGTTTGTGCTGCGGCTCGCCCATGGCAGCGTGGTTTCCATGTACACGCTTGAACCAAAATATAACCCCTTCCTTATGAAATCAAGCACAATGTTACTTGTGGCAACGCTGGCGGTTTTCGCGTGTACGCAAGACAACCAAAAGAATATAAGGGCCGACTTAAGTTCGGCTTTTAACGGCGGCTACAACTATGCCGTGGTGCATAGTGAAGACAGGAAAACAGCCCAGTTCTCCACTGTTTTCTATTCCGAGTGCGATGACCGTGTACTGATGCAAAGAGCGAAAGCCTACGCACAGAAACACAATTTCAGTGATTATCGCATCGGCATGAGCAAAAATGTGGCTACGCAAGCGGAAGCAGAAAAGAGTAAGGAGGCAGACAAGCGTGAATCCCGTAATTCCGGCTATGTCATTGGCGGTGACAACAACTACATCGGTGATTGCAACAAATAAACTGACGACCCTATGAAAAAACTGCTTCAACTCTTGCTGATTGCCGGGGGGATTGCCTTGATCTCATTCCGCGCCAAAGAAGATCAGAACGAAGGCAAACTCGGCGATGTGGTTTATTCAATGCTGGGAGAAAAGGAATTTCAAGACAGGCACGGCAAGGGCTGGGTATTGATGGATGGGCAACACGAGGTTGCCGACAAATCTGCCATTGCGTTGCTGCAGCTTCAAGCCGATGCGAATAAAGGCAACAAGTACTATGTGCCCGATGCCAGAGGCGTGTTCATCCGGGGTATGAATTTGGGCCGGGATGTTCTCACAGGAGATCCTGACGGCAACCGGGACGCGGGAAAGCCCCAAAACGATATTTTTGAAAAGTACAACCACATCATGGGTGAATTTACAAAGGATAACGAGTTACCTATGAGAAATGGTAACGGTCACCTAGACCAAGGATTTGCCATAAGATTTTCCAGTGATGGCACATCACTTGGAACCATGAATATTAAACGAGGAGGGGTGGAAACCCGTCCCCGCAACATTGTCCTGTACACCTACATTAAAATCACCGAATAAATTTATTTAACCCGTATTCTTATGAAAATCTCAATGTTTGCAACGTGCGTGATCCTGGTTATTTCTTGTAATGGTGTCCAAGGCCAGAAAAAAACCGCCATCACCCAACAGGCCAACAGTTCCGGCGCAGTCGGGGATGTCAGATATTCCATTCTGGATGAAATGGCATTCCGCCAAGCGAACAACGATACCGATAAGACCAAACCCCATTGGGTTTTGATGGATGGGAGAATCATCGCCGAGTGCACGCTGAACGAGCTACTCGGACAGCCAAGTTATCAATTGCCCGATGCAAGGGGTGTATTCATCCGGGGTATGAACTTAGGCCGCCCGGACGGAAGGGGAGACACGGGCGGAAACAGAAACGTGGGTGTCTTTCAAGGGGACACCATCCAGGAACACACGCATACCTTTGTCACCAACCTTTATTCACCGGTTGATTTCTCACAGGGAAATGGACATCCGCCTCTTGTACCAAATTATTCTCCTCCAGGCTATACGCATCAAAATGTTAATCATCCCACCGACGCAGGGCATCCGGTAGGGGACAACAGCAAGCGACTGGGGGCGGAAACCCGTCCGCGCAACATTACCCTGTACACTTACATCAAAATCAACTGAACACCCAACCCATGAAAAAGCCCGCATTGCTTCTCACGTGCCTGTTACTGTGCTGGACCTGCTTGGGGCAGCAATCAAAAAACACCGCCATAGCGCAAGTTCAGATTACTCCTGAGTTGTTCAGGCAAATGAATTTGGCTTACGTGCCTGGTAGTATACAGCGGCTCATTCGCGAAGAAGTGCAGCGGCTCCCCGCCGCTCAACTGGATGCCCTGCGGGTTGAGTATGCGAGACTATTGAAGTTTGATTTTCGGAAATCCGAGCAACGTAAGGCATTTGCCCGTGGCTTCCTCACTAATTACGAAAAACTGACAGCCAAAGCAGAGATGGCAGTTGAGGAAAAAGACTCGGTTTTTGGGCTACGCAAACTCTCGCTTCGGTATGGCAACCATGCCGTGAATCAAAATTTCTACACCCGTATACCAGCCAACATGGACGAAATGTTCCGTGGCCCGGCCATTGTGCAGTTGGCAGGCATGGTGATGGATACGCTGATGGTGGTTGAACTGCAAACACAAAGAGTCCGGGTGGAGGAACTGATCACAAAACGTATCACCTTGCTTTCGGTGCAGGGGTCTCTAATCACGGACTACCTGAGTGACCCCAATGCCCTGAAAGCGAAAATCACTGGTTTGCAGCATTATAACAATGATGCGCAGAAAGTTTTCAAAAATGGACTGGGCGATTATGCCTACCACTTCATTAACAAAAAGAAAGATATTATCAGAGATAACCATCGGCAACTCAGAGCTGTTGTTGGGCGCGGAGGCAGTGCTGCCCAGCAAATAAAAGACGGTTTTGATAATGTAGTATATGAGGCAAATGAAAATATAGGCAAGGCATCAGTAAGGTTGGAAAGAACACTGGAAAACGAATTAGATGAAGCAAAAAAAGACTTTTCAAAAAGCTTGAAAACAGAAGTGGACAAGGTGGAGGGGCAGATGAAAAGATTAGCGGACAATTGAGAAAAAAATAAATGGAAAATTGTTGGAAATACAAGACAGAATCGAAAAAAATAGTAAAAAGATCAAAACATTAGGTAAAAATCTCGGCGAAGGAATCGGAGTACAGGATCTGGCAGATTACACAAAATTAGTCAACCAGAATTCTTTCTGGGTGAAAGTTGTGGATACATACGTTAACGGCAAAATATACGAAGGAAACGCGATGGAGGCCAGCCTCAATATTTTGAACACGGATTTTGCCGGACAAATTTTTGGCGTTGATAAAATATATAATTACAAAAAGGAGTTGAGCGAGTTGCAAAGCACTCCCACGTTTACAAATGCGGCCCAAGCGGTACAATTTGCTGAAACGGGTATTCAGGGTTTGGCACAACTGGGCATCTTGAAAGGTAAGGATTTGGAGAATGCAGCTAAGTTTATGTTCTATGCCAACGCGGCTATTAAGGTGGGTAGTGGTATTGCTGGGGCAATGAACGGAAATCCGTTGGGGTTGGTGGATGCCCTTGGTGCTATGGGAAGCCTGTTTGGAGGCAAGCCCCAACCCAGTCCAGAAGTACAAATGTTACAGGAGGTACTCAATCAACTAAGCGGCATACGGGAGGATCTGGCTCGTATGGAGACGAAGATAGATAAACTCAACGAGAACCTTATCAAAGCTTATGAAGCTTTGTCCGCACAGATTGAGGCGTTGAGAGAAGAAACTCAAGCTGGTTTCAAAAAAGTAACCGAAGAAATAAAGGAGACAAGGAAAATACTGATTACCCTGAGTGATGTTGTATTAAAGTATAACGGTTGCCAATTAATCGACGAGGTAATGCAAAAATCTATAGACAGCGGTAAATTGAATACTTATTCAAGTTGGAAAAAAGCATTTAACGATGTAAGCGGAATAAGCGATTGTGTTCAAATGCCCTCTATGTTCGCCAGCGATATATCGAATACTATATCTATATGCGCTAAGGACGCATTCAGCGACCATAGTTTTGCTAAAGCGGAAAGGAAAGCATTTGAAGAAGCTCGAGGTCTGTTTTTGTTGTTATACGATGATGAAATGGCGCATCTTCTGTCTATACCAGTTAGTAAGTTTTCTAACATTCAAAAGCTTGCGTTCGTAGAACAAAATTTACCTGACGAATCAGGGTTAGAGGCAAGATATATTTATCCGCCAGCACTTCACATCCTGACAGAACGATTCACAAGATATGAGCCTTTTCGGGTGGCTTTTTATGGTAATTCATTTATGCCTCTGGATAGATACATAAGCAAGGACGGGAAAACTACTGATTTTGACCTATCAATCGAATACACAAAAAATTTGATTGAAGCAACGGATAAAGCATTGAGGCAACAGTCTGTTTTAAGCGGAAATTTACTGTTGCACAGGATGTATAGTATTCTTTTTTATTCAACGGATTCAAAGAGCAGCGACGAGTCCAAGAAAAAGATAATAGAATGCTTGAATACAAACCCTGTACTGGCTTATAACTTTGTGAGATATGTCATTAGTAGAGACTCCGGACCAACCCAGCATTTAATGAGAGTTTACAACGACATTATTGCCTTACAGGATAAAAATATAGTTAATGAAAATCTGAAAAAAATAATGTCCGGTTCGAGTCAGATTTACAACGAAGGTCAACCGTTGCGGGCAACTGGTGTATTAACTCAACTTGAACATAACAGTAAAAAAATTGTGCTAAAAATCACTTACAAGGCAGACTTTGCTGCGATGGCCATTCCAAACCCCATTGAGCTTTCCGACGATGAAATGATGTATACGGACGGACTAAATATGCTCTTGGAAGTAAAGAGAAAACTACTGTCCCATCTTATAGAACTGGAAATGGTAAGAGGCATGAGCAAACCGGATTCGCCTGTTTCCAACGACGAGTTAAAATACATGATGCTTTTAAAAACTGACTGGTAGCCTACCAAACCACAAACCTGACATACCATGCGAAAAGTTTTTGTCTATTTATTTTTGGTGTTGCTTACACAAACAGCATATGCGCAAGGGTATTTTATAGCCTTTCTGGCGGAAAATCCCAATACCACAGGTGTAGGCCATGCTTTTATTGGCATTGGCAAAGGCACACCACTGACCTGTGATGTTAATGGAAACACCACCGAACTCTGGGGCTTTTATCCCAAAAGCCGTTTGAGCGGCGGCAAAAGCTTCTGGGCTGGTCCGGTTGAAGGGAAAATAATGAGTGACATACGCACACATGCAGATCATTTCACATACAGACGAATAGATTTTGCAGACTACCTGAAGATTCAACTCAAGGTCGAGGAATGGAAGAAGAAACAGTACCGACTAACCAAAAACGATTGTGTCACGTTTTTTATAGACGTGGCGGGTTTGTTTCCCGGCAAGATTTCCATTCCTGACCGAACTAAATTCCAAACACCGGGCAGTTTTGTGAGCCAGTTCATCAACGCCAATAAGGGCCGCGAATAGTTCTGCTTTGCTTGGTCGCCACTGTTGGCTTCGCCGTCCGGACAATAGCCATTTGATGTATGAACCGATAGGTGTGGTGCCACGCATCGAGGGCGTTGTAAGCCTTACCGGTGATGCCGGGATGCTGTCTGCGCGAGGTGATGCCCCCCAATCTGCCGCCCTGAAAAATCAAAAACCCCCTGAATGCATGATTCAGGGGGTTTGGGGCAGAGAGAGCGGGATTCGAACCCGCGATACGGTTTCCCGCATACACACTTTCCAGGCGTGCTCCTTCAACCACTCGGACACCTCTCTGTGTTTGGAAACGCAAAATACGGCATTATTTGCCTTTTAAAAAAGTGTTGTCCCCGGAAAAGCGGGTTTCCGCCTTTCAAAAGATACTATTTTCCAACCGCCGCCCTCAAACGGTCATTTCGCCACGGATGGGCAACACAAGTTGCCGCCGGAATTCTTCGGGCGGCAAGTCCTTGGCCAACAGGTACATGAGTTTGGTGACAGCCGCCTCCGTGGTGATGTCGCTGCCGCTCAGCACACCCGCATCGAGCAGTTGGCGGCTGGTGGCGTAGCGGCCCTGCACCACCCGGCCGCCCATGCACTGCGACACGTTCAAAACGGTTGCGCCGCGTTCAATGAACCCGGTCAGGCTTTGCACAAACCAACCGTCCGTCGGGGCATTGCCCGACCCGTAGGTTTCCAGCACAACCGCCTGCAAGCCAGCGGTTTGCAATATGTTTTCCACCACGGGCTGGCTGATGCCGGGAAACAGTTTCAGCACCGCCACCCGGTTGTCCATGCGGTCTTGGACGCGCAACTGGCGGTGCGCACCAAACGGCTGCATCAGCGCGGGGCGGTACTCGATTGTGGCCCCGGCTTCGGCCAAAGGCGGATAGTTTTCGGAATAAAAGGCATCGAACTGGGTGCTTTCCACTTTCTTGGCCCGGTTGCCGCGCAGCAGGCGGCTATGGAAATAAATGCAGACTTCGGATACCACCGGATGGCCGACGGCATACTTGGCCGAGGCGATTTCCAAGGCCGTAACCAGATTTTCGCGGGCATCCGTGCGGATGGAGCCAATGGGCAGTTGCGCACCCGTGAAAATAACGGGCTTGCTTAGGTTTTCGAGCAGGAAACTCATTGCCGAGGCACTGTAGGCCATGGTGTCCGTGCCGTGCAAAATCACAAAGCCATCATAATCATCGTAGTTTTCGGCAATGATTTGCGCCCATTGAATCCAGTGCGCTGGTGTGACATTTGAGGAATCAATCGGCTGTTCGAAGGCAATTACGGTGAGTGCGAAGTCGAAACGGTCAATTTCGGGCAGGTTTTCCATGATCTGCCCGAAGTCGAAGGGTTTCAGTTGTCCGCCCGCATCGTAGGCCATGCCCAGCGTGCCGCCCGTATAAATCATCAGGATGGACGAGCCGGACTTGGCCGCCGTGTGGACGCGGATGGTGGTGTGCATATTGATGTCTCCGATGCCCGGAAGGGAATTTGCTTGCTGTTCGGGGGTAGGTTTGGTGCTTTGAAACGATACTGTTTCGGATTCAGGCAATAACGTCCGCACCGGTTTCTGTCGGGAATCCTTCTTCGGCAGCCGAAGGGATTTTAATGAGATCCAGCGCGTTCTGCGTCGTGATTTCGGCAACGTGCTCAATGGATGTCTGTTTCAAATCGGCTACGCGGCGGACAATGATGGGCAGGTAGGCGGTTTCGTTGCGTTTGCCCCGGTGCGGCACGGGAGCTAGGTACGGGCTATCGGTTTCCAAAACCAAGTGCCGCAAATCCACGTGCGGCAGCACCGTGTCCAGGCCGCCGTTCTTGAATGTGGCCACGCCACCAATGCCCAGCAGGAAACCCATGCCGATGGCCGTTTGCGCTTCTTCCAAGTTGCCGGTGAAACAATGGAAAATGCCGGTAACGCCCTCCGTGCCAATGTCTTGCAGCAGTTCCACGGTTTCGCGAAACGAGTTGCGGCAGTGGATCACGATGGGAAGTTTGTATTGCTTGGCCCAGCCCACTTGGATGCGGAATGCCTCGCGCTGCTGCGCCGCAAACTCCGTTGACCAATAATAATCCAATCCTATTTCGCCAATGGCGATGAATTTGCGGCGTTGCAGCCAGTCTTCCACCAGTTGCAACTGCTTTTCAAAATCGGCGGCCGCGTAGCACGGGTGCAAACCCATCATGGCAAAGCAATGCTGCGGGTATTGCTGCTCCAAGGCCAGCATTCCGTCAATGGAAGCGTGGTCAATGTTGGGCATGAAAACGCGGCTTACGCCTGCTGCAAACGTGCGTTCGAGCATGGCCTCGCGGTCGGCATTGAAATTGTCGGCGTAGATATGGGCGTGTGTGTCAATGAGTTGCATTGGAAATTTGTGAGAGATGGCGGGCTTTACTCGCCGGTTGAAATAGTATGTTTGAGAAAGGCCAAACCCGGAAGCCTCCCCCAACCCCCTCCGAAGGAGGGGGCTTTGCTCCCCTCTCAGTAGGAGAGGGGCCGGGGGTGAGGTTGTCAATATTCCCTACCTTTCCAATACGTTTTCTTGGAAAAGCAATAATGTACCAAGTATAGGAAATTGACAATATCCGAATACCACTCGAAAAGTAACAAATCAGAAAATGATACTTCTTGCCGCAGTTTGCGCACGATTTGGCGCGTAGCCAGCATCCGAATCAGCCATTTCAGCACCATCACCGATAACCCGATTTTCCAATAAAACAGCGTAAAAGCCAGAACCACAGGCAGGTACAATGCCTGCGCAACGAAGCAAACGACAATGAACCACGGCAACTGAAACGCGCCGGTCATCCAGCGTTTGCGCTGCCTGAACAGTTGCCGCCACGTGGCCACCGGCTGCGAAACGGCCAATACATTAGTCTGGAATAGGTTTTTGAAACCATAGCCCCGGCGTATAATATCCATGAAAAGTGCAAAATCCTCGGTCAGTGAGAAACCCACCTGCGCGTAGCCGCCCGTGGCCTCATAAGCCGCCCGCGTCACGGCCATGTTGTTGCCCATGGCCGTAATGGGCACGCCGAGTTCCGAAAAGCGGTGGGCCGCGTAAATGTTCACCACCCAATCCAAGGCTTGCATCCGGGCAAACAGGTTTTTCCCGGCAACAGTGGTCACGCCGGTGACCACGCCGGTTTGCGGGGTAAATTCGGCCAACATTCCGCGCACCCACGTCGGCGGCACGCATACATCGGCATCGGTGACCAGGAAAAAACCGCCGGTTGCCTGCCGTGCCAATTGCGCCAACACATTGGTTTTGCCCCGCAGCCCGGCCACTTGCGACCGGATTGGCAACAACCGGAAATGCGGTTTGCCCCCAATAAACCCTTGCACCAACGCCGCCGTGCCGTCACTGGAATCGTCGTCGCCGATGAGTATGTCCAACTTGTCTTTCGGATAATCTTGACTGTCAATGGCTTGGAGGCAACGGATAATGTTTCGCTCCTCGTTGCGGGCGGCTATCAGGATGGAAATCATTGAAGAAGCCGGGTTTGGGCTTTTGGAAAGATACTGTTTTGGCCGTTCAACCGGCCAGTTTCATTCCTACCAGCCCGATGACGACCAGCGAAACCGAAAATATGCGCCAGAAATCGTGCGAATCGCCAAAAAAGACGATGCCAATCGCAAACGTGCCCACCGCGCCAATGCCCGTCCACACGGCGTAGGCAGTGCCGATGGGGATGGTTTTTTGCGCCAGCCACAGGAAAAAGCCGCTCAACGCCATGGACACCACGGTAAAGCCGATCCATGCGGCGCGGTACGGCGTGGTTTGCGACAGTTTGAAACCCAGCGGCCAGCCGATTTCAAAAACTCCGGCAAGAAACAGGTAAAGCCAAGCCATGTACAACCCTCCAAGCCCCATAGGGGTGAAAAAATAGTATCGTTGAAAAAGCCCAAACCCGCCAAATTCGGCTGTCCCGGAAAGAAATCAAGTGCGCAATCCGCCGGACTTGGAAAGTCCGGCCACCAGACGCTTGCGCCAGTCAGGATGGCATATTTTTCAAAGCTCCCCCTTCCAAGGCGGGAGGGACGGCGTTTTCACGGCGGTTTTTTACGACATCACACGCCAGGAAAATCGCCTCGCGCATGGAAGTTGCATCGGCTTGGCCTTTGCCGACAATGTTGTAGGCCGTGCCGTGGTCGGGCGAGGTGCGGACGATGGGCAGCCCGGCGGTGAAGTTCACGCCGGTTTCAAAAGCGATGGTTTTGAACGGTATCAGGCCCTGGTCGTGGTACATGGCCAGCACGCCGTCGAACTTGCGGTAGCTGCCCGTGCCAAAAAAACCATCGGCGGAGAGCGGGCCGTAAACCAGCATTCCCTTGTGCTTGAGTTCGCTGATGAGCGGACTGATGATGTCCTTTTCCTCGCTGCCCAGCAAGCCTTCCTCGCCCGCGTGCGGGTTCAGCCCAAGCACCGCGATTTTGGGTTTGGTGATGCCGAAATCCGTTTTCAGCGACTGCTCCAACGCTTTTATCTTCCTAAAAATCAATTCCTTGGTGATGGCGGGCTTCACCTTTTCGAGCGGGATGTGGCCGGTGGCCACGGCCAGCCGCAGGTGTTCGCTGACCATGAACATCAAGGCTTCGGCATTGCCGAATTCGTGGGCGAAGTATTCGGTGTGGCCGGGAAAATGGAAATCCGCATTCTGGATCGTGTGCTTGTTGATCGGGGCGGTGACAATGGCATCCAACGCGCCGTTTTTCAGGTCGGCCACGGCGGTTTTCAGGGCCACAAACGCGGCTTGCCCGGCTTCGGCGGTGGCCTTGCCCGGTTCGGGTTCCATGTTTTCGCCCCAGCAATTGACCACGTTCGCCTTGCGGTGAACCAATTGGTCAATGCTGCGGATGGACTGCATCGGGAACTCGTCCAGTTCAAGCAGTTTGCGGTACCGCGACAGCACTTTGGCCGAGCCGTAGAGTACCGGTGTGCAAAGGCGGCTCAGGTCGCCGCCAGCCAAGGCTTTGAGCGTTACTTCCGGCCCCACGCCGTTGCAGTCGCCCAGCGTGATTCCGATAACGGGTTTATGTTCGGTCATACTTTTTCCGGTAAGATGGTAATGGGCAGCGGACGGATGTTTTGAAGGTGCCGCGTTTGCCGGTCAAAATTACGTCGCTTTTCGGGTTTTGGAAATGTATTTGCCCAAAAGCGGGTTTTGCATTTCAAAAAGATACTATTTTGGATTCAATTCAGGATGATTGAATGTGATTATCCAACATTTCATATCTGACTGTCCTTCTGGAAGAATCTTGTGACAAGTACGGCGGTTTCCAAAACTGGGCGAGCCACTTTTTGTCACAGGATTCTTCCAGAAGGACTAAACAGTATGTTTTAAAAAGCCAAAACCTGCCCTCAAAAAATAATCCCGGATAATCACAATGAGTGGATGATACAATAAAACAGCCGATTCATTCATTGCATCATTCACTCATCCAACATTGATTCATGCAAGTACGTCCGAAAAAACATTTGGGGCAGCATTTCCTGCGCGACACCGACATTGCCGAACGGATAGTGAACCAGCTTTCGGGCCACCACAGCTATGACACGGTGCTGGAACTCGGCCCCGGCATGGGCGTGCTGACCGATTTCCTGCTGGAAAAAAGCGGTTTCGCGCTGCACCTGATTGAACTGGATTCGGAATCGGCGGTGTACCTGCGGCAAAAATACCCGCTGCTGGCCGCCAACCTCACCGAAGGCGATTTCCTGAAACTTCCTTTGGACACGCTCTTCGGCAAGCCATTTGCGCTGATCGGTAATTTCCCGTACAACATTTCGTCGCAAATCCTTTTCAAAGTGCTGGATTACAAGGATTTCGTGCCCGAAATCGTGTGTATGCTGCAAAAGGAAGTGGCGCAGCGCATTGCCTCGCCGCCCGGCAACCGCGATTACGGCATTCTGAGTGTGCTGCTGCAAGCCTTTTATGATATCGAATACGCGTTTACCGTGCCACCGCACGTGTTTGAGCCGCCGCCCAAAGTGCAGTCGGGCGTGATACGCTTGCGAAGAAACACAGTGGCCGCCCTGCCTTGCGACGAGAAATTGTTCAAGCGGGTGGTGAAGCAGGGTTTCAGCACCCGCCGCAAAACGCTCCGCAACTCGCTGAAAGCGTTGGGCCTGAGTGAAGCCCTGAATGCAAACCCAATGCTCGACAAACGCGCCGAGCAACTTTCGGTGGCCGATTTCGTGTACCTGACACATCAGATTTACGGGTAACGGAAGAACCTCACCCCCGGCCCCTCTCCTGCTGAGAGGGG
>JAYWIH010000149.1:0-2527 GCA_043789005.1 Sphingobacteriales bacterium | reverse complement strand
GTTGTGCTTCAAAATGTATGATGGCAGTTTCGGTTGTAAATGATCTGATTCATGAGTCGAATATGATTCTCTTTCTTCTTGGAAAAGCAGGTGGTTTTTCGCACACAACGTCTGTTTCTGGCTCGCAAACAGGTATTTACCCCTTCAATGTGTTTGGTGAATTATGCTTGGTGAATTCTTTGCCAACAGGGTGTTTCCCTTGGGGTAACACCGCTGCAAATGCTTTCCGGTTATCCGTGTAAAATCGCTCGATTTCTATACTTGTCAGTTGCGCATAGGGCTTTCTGACTGTTTTTGTGTCTCTCTTCCCCCATTGAATGGCCAGGATTCCATCCGTGTCAGGGCTGTAAGCATAGATGAGCCAAAGCTTGTTTTTCTTTGTGCCTACACAGGTCCAAAACCCATCGGCCTGCACGTTTTTGTAGGCGTTCAACCTGGGTTTCCATTGTAGCTGAAAGGCGAAATTTTTCAGACAACTCAATACACACCCAGGCGACACTCCCAGAATACAGGCCGAATCACGAATGCCCACATTTCGCAATAACATATTGACAATCAATTGCTTGACAGCAGGGTTGGCTCCTTTCTTAACGTAGTCGTGTTGAAATTGCTTGCCGCACTGCCGACACAAAAAATTCTGCCGGCCTGTTTTCTTTTTCCCGTTTTCGACTATTTTTGTACTTTGACAATGCGGGCAGTTTACTTTCACTTGTATTTGAGACATACAATGAAAGTAGCTGCCTTTTTTGTGACCCACAAGCCCACTAACCACGAGTTTGGTTAACCATCATACATTTTGAAACACAACCTTTTATTTTAAGACAATGGGTTTTACCTGTTGTCACCGGCATTGCGGGGAAGGAGGAAGAACGACGACGGACAATACAAGCCGCCGCCGAACCGATTGCCTATTGCAAACATCTTTTGGCACGCGTGGCTCCGTAAGGGGTTGCTTCGTCACTCCGCTCCGCTTCGTTCCTCGCAATGACGGGTTTTTATAGGCGGGTTTGGGCGTTTTGAAAGATACTATTTTGCCAGCATTCAAGCCAAAATTCCGGAACCGGTGGGCGGATTGCGGTTTTGGCTCGGCCAATATCCGTGTTTGCGGATGATTTTTTCGTGCCGGAAAGAATAATTTCCGGCATCCCGGCTGTCGGTTAGGAATGCCGCCGGATTTACTTACCGGCTGGCTCAATGTTTAAGTACCCCGCCATTAGTTTTGCCGTTCTTTTGGAGGCTCCCGGCTCGCCAAGCAGTTCCTTTAGTTTACGGTAACCTTCCAGTTGTGCTTCGCGTTGGGGCATACCGGGCAAGGTTTGGCTCAGTTCAGAGATACTATTTTGCGGCGTGAGCTTGTCTTGTATCAGTTCTGGCACAATGGGGCTGTCGGCGATGATGTTGACTAACGAAAGGTACTTGACCCGGATCAAAGCCTTGGCAATGCGGTACGAAAAACCGCTGGTGCGGTAGCAAACCACTTGCGGCACATTGAACAAGGCCGTTTCGAGGGTGGCCGTGCCGCTGGTGACCAACGCCGAAGTGGCGTGCGACAACAAATCATACGATTGGTCGTAAACGGTGCTGATGGAAAGGGTAGGTTTGGCGTTTTCAAAGGATACTATTTTGTCGTAGAGCATCGGGGGCAGGTTGCCCACGCCCGCCACCACAAACTGGTACTTGCCGGGCAGCTTGGCTTCCAGCAATTGTGCGGCCTGCACCATCAGCACCAGCATCTTTTCTACTTCTTGGTGGCGGCTGCCGGGCAGCAACGCAATGATTGGCTTCGGAGACAAATGATTAAGGTTCAGGAAATCGGCGTTGGGTGTGAAAGCCGAAATCTCGTCTAATAATGGGTTTCCCACGTAGTCCACAGCGTAATCAAAGCGTTTGTAAAAGTCCTTTTCAAAGGGGAAAATCACAAACATTTGATCAACACAGGCTTTGATTTTGTAGGCGCGGTTCTGGTTCCAAGCCCAGACCTTGGGCGAAATGTAATAGAACGTGCGGATGCCGTGCCGCTTGCAAAACTTGGCGATGCGCATATTAAAGCCCGCATAATCTACCAGAATCACTGCGTCGGGCTGCCAAGCAAGTATGTCTTGGCGGCAGGTTTTAAGGAATCCGCTAATGGTGCGCAGGTTTTTTATTACTTCCAGAAAGCCCATGAAAGCCATTTGGCGGTAGTGCGTCACAATGTCGGCACCGGCGGCCTGCATGGCCTCACCTCCCCACGCCCTGAATTGGGCTTGCGGGTCTTCGGTTTTCAAGGCTTTAATCAAATTGGCCGCGTGGAGGTCGCCGGAGCGTTCGCCGGCAATAACGTAATACTTCATGGAAATTGAATGAGTGAATGGGTAAGTGCGCAAATGAGCAAATAGCGATTGGATATTTATTCATTCGCTCACTCTGTCATTGTTAGCCGTAGTATTCCACAAAGTTTTTTGGGGTTTCCACCAGCAGCAGTTTGTGCAGGCGGGCGGTTGGCGCGGCTTGGGCAATGGCGGGAGCCAGTATTTTCCAGATTTCC
>JAYWIH010000148.1:0-8963 GCA_043789005.1 Sphingobacteriales bacterium | reverse complement strand
AAATGATTTTTTGTGGGAAAAGGTAAATATTAAAAGGAAAAGTTTAATATTTCGAAACAAAATCCGCCAGAATCAGTATATTCACCCATCTGATTTGGCTTGTACGCCTTTTTTTAATTTTAGTTGCCAGCAATGGTACATGGATATGCAAAAACTGAAATCACTATTTGAGAAGCGGGCTTTCGGTGTCTGCACAAAACTGGGCGAAACCATGGGCGTTTCCATCAGCAGCATCCGTCTGTTTTTCATCTATGCCTCATTCCTCACGCTCGGCTCACCAGTGATCGTGTACCTTTCCATGGCTTTTGTCATGAATATGCGCCAGCACCTGCGCCGCTACAAGCACCCGACCGTGTGGGACATTTGAAGCGATTTTCCTTGATTGCGGTGCAAAGTAACGGTTTTTACAGCCTTTCTGTAACTTTTGTCGTTAAAACTGCAATTCGCTGAATTTCTTTTTACTCCGCAGGAAAAAGTCACACACGATACTTCCCGAATACATTACGCCGGACAGGTTCCGGTTTGTACGCAAAGTGTGTTTCCTTTGTTTCATCCAAAAGGTAATTCTTTTATAGAAACTGAAATGAGCACGCACTATGGCCCAACAATGGGCGGGTTTGCCCTGTAAGAAAAACGCCATTCCGGCAACGCCATCCAGCAGCAAGCGGATAAAAATTGTTCCCGCCAAGCGCGAGGCGGGCAGGTTCTTGCAAAGCATCGCCAATCCATTCCGAAAATTCAGGTATGTCTTAAATGGGTTGGCAGTGCTGAGCGTGCCAGCACCAAAGTGGTATATCTCGCTTTGGGCGCAGCAGAATATGTCGTAGCCGTGGTTTTGCAGCCGCCAGCACAAGTCAATCTCCTCCATGTGCGCAAAAAAGTCATTGTCCAAGCCTCCCACCTGCCAATAAGCCGCCTTACGGATAACCATGCACGTGCCGGTGGCCCAGAATACCGCTCGGCTGTCGTTGTACTGCCCGTGGTCGGTTTCGGTTTGGTGAAACATCCGGCCCCGGCAAAACGGGTAGCCCCAGCGGTCAATGTACCCCCCGGCGGCTCCGGCGTGTTCAAAATGCGTACGGTTATGAAAGGACTTTATTTTGGGGTGGCAAGCCGCAATCCGGGGATTTTTTTCCATCAATTCGAGCATTGGCTCCAACCATTGGGGCGTAACTTCCACATCCGAATTGAGCAGCACGTAATATTCGGCATCCACTTGGCTCAAGGCCAAGTTGTAGCCACGGCTGAAACCGCCATTGTCCGGGTTTTCAATGATGCGCACATCCGGGAAATTGCCGCACAGCCAAGCCACCGAGCCATCCGTCGAACAATTGTCGGCCACGATGATTTCCGCATGGGACGTGTGCCTGACAACCAGCGGCAGAAACCGCTCCAAGAAATGCCTGCCATTGTAATTAAGGATGACTACCGCTGCATTCACGCAAGTGTGGTTAAAAAAAAAGCCCCACCCCGGCCCTCCCCGAAACTGAAAGCCACGACTTGGCGTGGGGGAGGGAGTAGGGAAAATAGTATCTTTTGTAAAAGCCAAACCCGGCATAACAAAAAGCCCCCTCCTTCGGAGGGGGTTGGGGGAGGCATTTACGAAAACATACTGTTCAAATCAAGCCCCGGAATATTGGGCATGGAGCCACTGGTGGCCTTCTGCATCTGCTCGCGGGCCATTTCGTCCACGTCGGTGAGGGCTTTGTTTACGGCGGCCACCACCAAGTCTTGCAGCATTTCCCGGTCGGCGGGCTTGATCAAATCCGGGTCTATGTCCAGTTTTATCACTTGCTTCTTGCCGTTGACCGTAGCCTTGACCAAGCCGCCGCCCGCTTCGCCGCTTGCTTGTACGTGTACCAGATTATCCTGCGCTTCCTTGAGTTTGGCTTGCATTTCCTTTACTTTGCCAAGCATATTCATCATGTCTAACATGGTTGTGGGGGTTTTGGTGGTTTCCAATCAAGGAATTGCCCGCCATTGACGGGTCGGCTTGTGTGTTTGATTGCGCCTGAACCTTGGTTTCACGTCAAAGTTTCGTTCCGGCAAATATAAGCAATCGGGGGTTTAGGCTTTTGAAAAGATACTATTTTGAACACCTGCTTTTCCGGCGGCAATCCCATATCCGAAAACATTCCGATCCATCCGATGAACCTACGCCCCATAACCCTGCACGTACACACCCACATCCAGCCGCAAGCCGGGGCATTGATTATCCCGGTAATGCAGGGCGACGGTTTGGAGCGGCAGCTATCCGGCATTGCGGCCCGGTTCAAGTTGCCCGCCTCGCTGTTGCAAACCGATTTCAAAGCCGACTTAAAGGAAATATCTTCCGTTTACGCAGATGCCTCATTCAAGAATCTCCAAAAGATATACTTGCTGGGCTTGGGCAGGCAGCCCGGCAGCATGGAAACACTCAAGGGTTTCCGCAATTTCTTTTTCCAGCAACGCGGCAAATTGCCCGCTCATGTGGGCATTGAAATGGATGCCGACTTTGATGCCACGCACGTGGAGGCAGCCGTAAACGGCTCATTGCTGGGCGGTTACAACTTGAACCTATACAAGACTGAACCGGAAAAAACCCGCAATTTCTTCCATGAAAATCCGGTGCTGGATATTTATGTGGATCAGGAATCGGTGCCGCTGGCCGAAAAAGCCGTGCAAGCCGGTCGCGCCACCGCCGAAACCCAGATGCGGGTCATGGATTTGGTGAACGCGCCGGGCAACCACAAAACCCCGCAAACGCTGGCAGACTGGGCCAAGGAATCGGGTGAAAAGTATGGGTTCGACGTACAGGTAATTCAAAAGGAACAACTGCTGCAAATGGGAATGCACGCGCTGCTGGCCGTGAACAAGGGCAGCGAACACCCACCGGTCATGATTGTGATGGAATACAAGCCCCAAGATTCCTCCGTTGTCGGAATGACAAACAAGAAAACCGGCTTGGTGGGCAAAGGGGTGACTTTTGACACGGGCGGCATTTCGCTCAAGGACTCCACGAATATGCACCAGATGAAAAGCGACATGGGTGGTGCGGCGGCGGTGCTGGGCATCATGGAGCTGGCCGCCAAACTGCAACTGCCCGTGCATCTGGTCGGCGTGATTCCGTCAACCGAAAATAGCGTGGACGGCAACGCCACCAAGCCCGGCGACGTGATTGGCTCGTATGCGGGCAAAACCATTGAAGTGATTGACACCGATGCCGAAGGCCGCCTGATATTAGCCGACGCACTGGCCTACATCGTTGACAAGCACCGGCTCGATGTGCTGATAGACTTGGCCACCCTGACCGGCAGTGTGATTGGCACGTTGGGTTTTGCCGCCGCCGGGCTGTTTGCCCACAACGACGAACTTGCCGCCGGCTTGTTGAAAGCCGGTACGGAAACCGGCGAAAAACTGTGGCGGCTGCCGCTCTGGGACGATTATAAGGACGAAGTGAAATCGGATGTGGCGGATGTGAAAAACTACCACGGCAAACCTTTTGCCGGAGCCATTGTGGCCGCCAAGTTCCTGGAAGTGTTCACCAACCAACACCCTGCTTGGGCGCACTTGGACATTGCCGGAACCGCCTTTGCCGACAGCGAATTCGGAACGCAGAAAAATGCCACTGCCTACGGCGTGCGGCTGCTGAAAGCGTTTTTGAGCCATCCGGTTTCCGAAGGTGAAAACGGAACAGAAAAATAGTATCTTTTTCAACCGCAAAACCCGGTTGGGTAAAAAAAACCTCACCCCCGCCCCTCTCCTGCTGAGAGGGGTGAAAAAAAGGGAGCCTTTGCCCCCCTCTCAGCAGGAGAGGGGCGGGGGTGAGGTAAAATAGTATCTTTCAAAAAGCCCAAACCCACTCTTTTCAACGGTAAACGCAAAACGGTAAACACAACCATGCCAACGGCAAAACTTACTTTCCTCTGCATTTCGAGCTACTTCAAGGGAGCCGAATTCCTGCGTGCCTGCAAGCAGGCGGGCTGCACGGTGCTGCTGCTCACCTCCAAAAAACTGGAAGGCAAGCCGTGGCCGCGCGAAAGCATTGACGAGTTTTTCTTCATGGAAGAGGATGCCGACGGCCAATGGAACATGGAACACGTGATTGACGGCTTGGCCCACGTGATGCGCCACCGCCGCATAGACCGCATGGTGGCACTTGACGACTTTGATGTGGAAAAGGCCGCGTTGCTGCGCGAGCATTTCCGCGTTCCGGGCATGGGGCAGACTACCGCCCGCTATTTCCGCGACAAGTTGGCCATGCGCATGAAAGCCGCCGAGGCGGGCATCAACGTGCCGCCGTTTTGCGCGTTGTTCAACGACAATGTGGTCAATCACTATACCCAGACCGTTTCGCCGCCGTGGGTGGTCAAGCCGCGTTCGGAAGCCTCGACCACGGGAATCAGGAAAGTGAATGATGCCGCACAACTGTGGGAAGTGCTGAACCAACTCGGCGACAAGCGGCAGCATTACCTGCTGGAGCAGTTCAAGCCCGGCGATGTGTATCATGTGGACGCGCTGACGCTGGGCGGCAAGGTGATTTTTGATTCGTGCAGCCGCTATCTGAACACGCCCATGGAGGTGGCGCACGGAGGCGGCATTTTCCGGTCGGTCACGGTTCCGTTCGGTTCCAAATCCGAAAAAGCCTTGAAAAAACTCAACGCCCAGATTCTCAATGTATTCGGGATGCGCTACAGCGCGTCGCACACCGAAATGATCCATGCCAAGGACGACGACCAGTTTTATTTTTTGGAAACGGCCTCGCGCGTGGGCGGAGCCAACATTGCCGAAATGGTGGAAACGGCAACCGGCATAAACCTGTGGCGCGAGTGGGCCAACATTGAGGCGGCCATGGCGCGGCACGAAACCTATAAACTGCCCGAAGTGCAAAAAAACTTTGCGGGCATCATCATTTCATTGGCGCGCCACGAAAACCCGGACACCACATCCTTTACGGATGCCGAAATAGTCTGGCGCATGACCGACCCGCACCACGTGGGCTTCATTGTGCAGTCGCCGGTACGCGACCGGGTGCTGGAACTGCTGGAAAGCTACGCCGACCGCATTTACCGCGACTACCACGCCTCGGCCCCCGTGCCAGACCGGCCCACGAGCTGAAAGCCGTTCACTTGGGCTGGTGCATCATCAGATCATTAATAATTTTGGTAACTTCGGGTACGGGCGTATTCTCAACCAAGTAGAAATGTCCTTTTCCCGCTGCGTTCCAGGCATTGCTGCCATCGGTGTGGCAAACGAACCTGCCCGGTTTTACGGTGTAAAATCTTTCCCAGCCGCGCACGGCCACCAGCACCGCCGTCTGGTCCCAACTCATGCGTCCGTCCTTGTCTTCCGCGCCGCCTTTTGGTATGCTGATGGCATACACATCCTTGACGGGGCTGTTTTGAATATCGCTTTGGATCAGCGGTATGCCGGAGAAAACCTTTTCACCAATTTCAAAGCCGCTGAACACGATTGGCGTATTCCAATTGTCGAACACGATTTTGGAAGCCGCCGCGTCTTTTTCCACGTTGAATTCCGTACCTGCCGGAAATTTGCCCGCCATGCACACCAATTGTTTCACCTTTTTCCGGATCAGGTCTTTGCCGCTTAACGCCGAAAACCTGTCGGCTTTCGATTGCCACAAACCCGCCATGTTGGTCATGAAGCCGATAGTCACGATGGTCACGCTGCGGTTGGGCTGCCGGGCCAGCAGTTGGCGGTAAAGCGAAATCGCACCGGCTGCCTGCGCATTGGTTTTCAAGTTGTGCGGATACTTGGCGGTAATCACCGAATCCCAGCCTTGGGCGGCGGGCAAGTCCACGCCCGCACCCTTGGGCACACCAACCGGAATGCCGGGCCGGCCAAAATACGTGTTGACCACATCAAGCGTGGCGGCAATGCGCGGATGCTTATTACTGGCAACGGTGGCCAATATGCGGCATTCGTTATTGTCGGCCATGGCGTGGAGCATCGCCAAGGCTCCCGCATCGTCATAGTCCGGCCCGATGTCGGTATCCAGTATTATAGAAATGGGTTGAGCCGTTGTTTTTTTGGTCTGCGCCCCGGCTGGCGTTAGCAGCAGCAAGCACACGACGGCAAACACGGATGTGGAGAAGGGGAGGTTTCGCATTTCCGGGAGATACTATTTTGGTTTGGTTTGGTCTGGCTCGCTGGCTGTCAGTAGGCACCTAAAAACTTGTGTCCGTTGAAATGAATAAGGTGATCTGGGTTGTCGGCTATCCAAACTTCGGTTTCCCAAGCGATGTCCATTGTCCACTTGCGAAAATCCGCCCTTGTCAAAAATGCGGTGACAAAGATCAGTTCGGCTTTGCAATTCTTCAAAAGCCTTTTCAATTCGTGTATCCGGATTTCCGACATCGCTCCCGAACTGTGAACGGCTTCAATAAGATAAAGCCAATTGTTCTTTTTGCTCAACGCAATGATGTCGGGTAATTCATCGTGTGAAAGTTTGAAGAACTTCAATTCCTTCAAAGCGGCTTCATCAATGTGCAGCATTTTATTTGAAGTGTCGCCAATGTAAAGGACTTCACAATCGCTGCCGAAACGTGGCAGAAATTGTTCAACAATTTCTTTTTGCAAGATATTGTGTTGGCCAAGCGAAAGTTGCAGAGGTTTTCCACTTGGCAGCGTTAAAGGAATTTGTTTGATATTTCTTTTTCTTGCGAGTAATTCAGCAAGTGAAGGTTTGTTTTCGTTAAATGCTTTCAGTTTCCCATCCCAATCTGCTGTACCATAAGTTACAATCAGGTTTTTAAAATCGGGATGCAAAGCATAGCCTCGTGTCGGGTCATTTGTTGCGGCATTTAAATTGTCTCCGCTGTTTACCACAAGGTCGGCAATTACAAGGAGTTTCAAGTCTTTGCGTCTAATGTCATCATAGGAACCCGATGAAATGTTTTCTTCAAAGTTCTTATTGACGATGACAATAATTTCTCTCGTTTTAAGATGCGACTTATCGGAAGCCTTTGTCCAATCTGTAGTAACGGAAGCAACCGCCAAGAAGCAAACAGCCATTCTCTCCAAACCGCGTTCGGTCTTCGTAGTTACGGGAATACCGACACTTTCTAAAATATCAAGTGCTTCGTTGATGGTTTTTTGTACTTGTTCTGATTTGCTACTTCTGGTAATGTATGTCTTCATTCCTAAAATAATGTCAGCACTTTATTGGGTGAATAGTCTTGTTCAATAATTTCTTCTGCCGTGTAGCGTTCGCCCAAGTTGTAACAAGCCTTCAGTGATTGGGCAAGTTGGTAAGCCAACAATGGTGGAACGGCATTACCAATTTGATTGTAGCGCTGTGTTTCATTACCTTCAAACTCAAACCAATCAGGGAACGTTTGTAATCTTGCCGCTTCTCTGTGCAATAGTCTTCTGCGCCTTCCGTCTTCAAGTTTTACACGTTGCATATCGCCCGTTGCTCCTGCAAGGTTTCTGCAAGTGAGTGTCCGTGCAGGTCTGTCCGCATACAAGTCTCTTGGATTTACGCAAGCGGATGCCTTTTCATAATTGGCTACGTAACTGTCCATTGAAGCATTCAGAAATTTGCTTTCAGGCGGAATGGTAAACATGACATCGCCAATCGCTTCGCCAACAGTCACTTTTTTGATTTTCGGTTTTGGAAACTCAAATTTTGCTCTGTGTCCAAAAACAAAAAGCCTTTCCCTGTTTTGGGGAACGCCAAAATTGACTGCATTCAAAAGTTTGAATTCAATGATGTAGCCCAATTTTTTAAGTTCTTCCAAAACAAGTTCAAAATACCATCTGTTGGAATATAGAAGCCCGCGAACGTTCTCGAACATGAAAACGCCGGGTTGCAATTTTTTTACCGCGTCAATGAAAATAGGAAAGCCATCCCTTGCATCCTCGAATCCTTTTTGATGTCCGCCCACGCTAAAAGGTTGACAAGGCGGTCCACCGATAACGATGTCCGACTTCGGATATTCAAAGTCAAGGCCAAGTTTTATAGCTGTACAACCACCTGAAAGATTACGGTTGTAAGTCCGTGTGGCAGCATTGTCCATTTCATAACCAATTGTCTTATAACCTGCGGCTTCAAAGCCAAGCGAAAGCCCGCCACAACCGGCAAACAAGTCCAGAACAACCTGTTTTTCAGTTATTTTCGGGCTTAAAATTTTGTTTATGTAGTTGACGTACTCCATGGTTTTGTAGTCCTGCAAGCATAGTAAAACATTGCTAAGAATTTTGCCGAAACGAGATGTTGTTTTTAAGTTGTCCTATAGGTTTTGGTCGCTCTGCGGATGTTAAAACGGTAATCGGTTGGGGATAACTTGAAGACCTACGCAAGTCACTGTCAAATTCCTCTTTCATCAGAACGACAAAAGGAAACCCATCAATCCGGTTTGTCCGTTTGGCAACGGCTTTTCAGGTACAGCACCACCATGTCCAAGGCCGTTTCAAAATGCCGGTTGTTGGGTATCACCACGTCGGCCTCGTGTTTGAGCGGCGCAATGTATTTCTCGTACGACGGCACAATGTGGTGTTCCAAGCGGTAGAGCACATCGGTCAGGTCGTAGCCGCGTTCGGTATTGTCGCGGATAATGCGCCGCTTGAGCTTGATGTGCTCCTTGGCATCAATGAAAATCTTCAGATCCAGCAGGCGCGCTATTTCGGGATAATACAGCACGAACAAGCCTTCCACAACGATGATCGGCGCGGGCTGGAAGGCCAGGATTTTGGGCGAAAGGCTTGCATTGTTAAAGGTGTATTCGTTTTGGAAAACCATCTCGCCCGCCCGCAAAGCCGAAATATGCTGCGCAAACAATTGGTAGTCAATGGCTTCGGGCATATCAAAATTCTGCACGCCGTTGGCATCCACGTGCTGCTGCGCCAAGGGGCGGTAGTAGTTGTCTTGCGAGATGAGGCAGATTTCTTCCTTGCGGAAAGATTCGAGGAGGTGGTTCAAAAAAAAAGTCTTGCCCGAGCCGCTGCCGCCCGTAATGCCG
>JAYWIH010000147.1:0-9032 GCA_043789005.1 Sphingobacteriales bacterium | reverse complement strand
AAGACCATCCACGACATCTGGCCCAACCTGATGGTGTACACGCACGGCGGCGTGTCGTTTGAGCCGTACCGCATCGGCTTTGAGAAACTGCTGGCGCACCCGCTCATCTATATCGAGACGTACTTGGCCTCCGAAGGGTTTTTTGCGTACCAAGCCCTGCCCGGCCGCCACTCCATGCGCATGGTGCTCAACAATGGCATTTTCTACGAATTTGTGCCGTTTGACGAGGCAAACTTCGATGCCGGCGGCGAACTCGTTGACAAACCCGAAACGGTGATGATCGACCAAGTGGAGGAAGGCCGCGAATACGCCCTGCTGCTGTCCACGTGTGCCGGTGCGTGGCGCTACTTGATTGGCGACGTGATTAAATTCGTCAATAAGAAGGAATCGGAAATCGTGATTACCGGCCGCACCAAGCATTTCCTGAGCCTGTGCGGCGAGCATTTGTCGGTGGACAACATGAACAAGGCCGTGCGGCAGGTCGCCGATGAATTGGGCATCACCATCCGCGAGTTCACGGTGGCCGGCATTCCGCACGGCAGCTTGTTTGCCCACCAATGGTACATCGGCACCGACGATGTGGCCGACCCCGAAGTGCTGCGCCAACGGATTGACGAAAAACTCAAGACTCTCAACGACGACTACCGCGTGGAGCGTGATGCGGCCCTGAAAGAGGTGTACGTGGAGGTGCTGCCCACCGAGGTGTTTTACCGGTGGATGCAGAAACGCGGCAAAATCGGCGGCCAGGCCAAGTTTCCGCGCGTCCTTAAAAAACAGCAGTACGACGAGTGGGAGGCTTACGTGAAGCAGATAACTGTGTAGGCAAATTCCGTTTGCCAAAATAGTATGTTTCAAAAAGCCCAAACCCAACGCTTTTCCAACGGCAAACTTCCAACGCGAACGCATCCGCATGATATACGCATTATTGAAAGGACTCCAACTCGGGCTGATCCTGTCGGTCACGTTCAGTTTGGGGCCGGTGTTTTTTTCGTTGCTACAAACCGGCATCCAGCGGGGTTTCCGGTCGGGGGCTTTGATGGCCTTGGGCATTTCCATCAGCGACATCATGTATGCCTTCATCTGCCAATTGGGGCTTTCGCAACTCGTGGAAAACCACAAGTCCATTATCACGCTGGCTGGCGGTGTCATCGCGGTTGTTTTCGGCATTGCAACGATGCTCAAGAAAGCCGGTGCCGTGGCCCGAACTACCACCGAACCGCAAACGCTTGGCACGTTCCGGTTTGTCAGCAAGGGTTTTTTGCTCAATTCAGTCAATCCGTCGGTGGTGCTTTTCTGGATCGGCATGGCTTCGGTGGCCTCCGCCCAAATCAAAGACAGCCACGCGGAGGCGTACGTTTTCCTGTTCGGCATCATCGCCGCGCTTTTCTCCGCCGACCTGCTGAAGCTGCACTTTGCCCGCCGCCTCAAAAGCTACCTCAACGACACTATTTTGAACTGGATGAACCGCATCGTCGGCACCGCTCTTGCGGTTTTCGGCGGGTGGCTCATCTATTCATCATTCCAGTGATGGTTTAGGCGCGATATACGGAAGCCCACGGTTTGCGGGTTGAAACGATGGATGTTGATCTACTGCGCAAATGCCCTGCCGGAAGGCAAAAACACTGTCCTGAAAAATAGTATCTTCTATAAACGCCAAACCCGCTTGTTTTTTTCTGATGGTGTTGGCCGTCGTCTACGGACTTATTCGCTCCTGACATCGTTCAAGATTCTAAATTGCCGAAACAGTATGGTTCAAAAAGTCCAAACCTCCTTGGCAAATAAGGCCGGTATGCCGATTCCTGCGCGGCAAACAGGCTGCACCGGCAAAATCCGGTATTTTCGGCACACGGCACATAATGCAAATACTTGCTCACACACAAAAGACTTATGCCGGACACGGTTGGAAAAACACCAAAGATGCGGCGCGGATTTTTGCCCGCAACCATGATGGATGTGTGCCCAAGCAAGGTTTCCGATGCCCGCGCGGTTGCGGCTTTGCTGGGCCTGTGGTTCTTGCTCGCAGGTTGCGCCGAAAGCAAAAAGGAAAAGCCGGATGATAGCGGCAAGCCAAGCCCGGCAGCCGTTACCGACAACGCCACCATCAATTACGGCGTTGTGAGAACGCACCCGCACGACACAAGTGCGTTTACGGAAGGCTTGCAAATGCACGAAGGCAAACTGTATGAAAGCACCGGCTCGCCCCCGGAGTTGCCGCAAACCCGATCCATTGTGGGCGAGGTGGATTTGAAAACGGGACGGCTCCTGAAAAAAATAGAGATTGACCGCAAACGGTATTTCGGCGAGGGAATCACCTTCCTGAAAGGCCACCTGTACCAACTGACCTATACCAGCAAAATCGGTTTCATCTACGATGCAAAAACATTAAAACAAGTGGGAACCTTCACTTTTCCAAGCAAGGAAGGGTGGGGGCTTGCCACCGATGGCCGCCACCTGATCATGAGCGACGGCACGCCCACACTCACCTACCTGGATCCGGTTTCGTTCAAGACCGTCAGGACGGTTGCCGTGTCTGGCGCATCCGGGGCGGTGGCCAACCTCAACGAACTCGAATACATCAAGGGCTTCATCTACGCCAACATATACACCACCCCGCACATTGTGAAAATAGACCCGCAAACGGGCCGCGTGGTGGGGCGCATGGATTTGTCGGCGTTGCAGCAGGATGCCAAAAACCGCAACCCCGCCGCGTTGGAAATGAACGGGATTGCCTATGACCCGGCGGCGGGCAGCCTGTATGTCACGGGCAAAATGTGGCCGGCCATCTATGAAATAAAAATACCCATGTGAAACCCGCACAACAAGAACCGGATGTTTCCGAACTTGGCGGAAAATTTTCATTTTTCCCGCCAGCACAAGGCATTTGCCCGAATAAAACCCCGGCGGGTTTGGCCTTTTTGGAAGATACTATTTCCCAAACCCGAAATTCCCATGAAAAACCTCCGCATCCTTCTTTTTTTCACCGCTTTCGCGTGGCTCGGCCACGAGGCCGTGGCGCAAGTGGACAAGAACAACCTGCTCGCCTTCAACGAAAAACGCCTGCAAACCAACCGCAATGCCATGAAAGTGTTGGGCGGCTGGGCGGTGGGCAACTTTCTGGTTAGTGGCCTGCTCATTGGCCGCAGCGAGGGCAGCACCAAGGCGCTCCACCAGATGAATGTGGGCTGGAACATGATTAACGTGGGTTTGGCGGGTTTCGGCTATTACAGTGCCCTGCGTGCCGACCCGGCCGCGCTGGACGTGTACGCCTCGGTAAAAGACCAGTACGGCATCGAAAAGACTTTCCTGCTGAATGCGGGCTTGGACGTGGGCTACGTGCTGGGCGGCCTGTACCTGACCGAGCGGGCAAAAAACGCAAGCAAAAACCAAGAGCGGCTCACGGGTTTCGGGCAGTCCATTGTGCTGCAAGGCGGCTTTTTGTTTGTCTTCGACTTGGCCATGTATTTTATCGTCAACCACCACGGGCAGTTGCTGGAACCGCTGCTTAAAAACGTGACGCTCACCGGCAGATTGACCGGCGTGGGGGTGCGGTGGGATTTTTAGGCGGGTTTGGGCTTTCCGGAAGATACTGTTTCCAAAGCCGCACCAATAGCCCGCCCGGATGGCACAATTTGCTTACCTTTGATGGAAATATGATTTTTCCGCCATCCTTATGAATATTTTCCAGACCCCACGCCTGCAAACGCTGCTTCCGGCCATCCGCGCGTTTGTGGAAACCGAACTGTTGCCCTTGGAGCCGCAATTCATTCACCAGCCTTTCCACGTCATTGAACCCATTTTGCAGCAAAAACGCCTGCAAGTGAAACAGTTGGGTTGGTGGGCACCGCACCTGCCCGAAGCGGAAGGCGGTCTTGGCTTGTCGCTGCTGGAGTTTGCGCAGGTCAGCGAGGAACTGGGCCGCACCCCCACCGGACATTTCGTGTTCAACTGCAACGCGCCCGACATCGGCAATATGGAACTGATGGCAAAGTTCGGCACCGAAGCGCAGAAACACGCATTTCTGGAGCCACTGGCGCGCGGCCAAATCCGCAGTTGCTTCTCCATGACCGAACCCGAACACGCGGGTTCCAATCCGGTGATGATGAGCACCACGGCCGTGCGCGAAAACGGCCACTACACCATCAACGGGCACAAATGGTTCACCACCGCCGCCGATGGTGCCGCCTTTGCCATTGTCATGGCCATTACCAATCCCGAACGTGAAAGTCCGCACCAACGCGCCAGCATGCTCATCGTGCCCGCCGATACGCCCGGTTTCCGGCTGGTCAGGAATATTTCCATCATGGGCGAAACCGGCGACGGCTACAACAGCCACGCCGAAATCCGCTACGAAAACTGCCAAGTGCCCGTTGGAAACCTGCTGGGAGAGGAGGGAGGCGGTTTTGCGTTGGCGCAGGAACGCCTCGGGCCGGGCCGCATCCACCATTGCATGCGCTGGATCGGCATTTGCGAACGGGCCTTTGAACTGATGTGCCGCTACGCCGCCACGCGCGAACTGTCGTCCGGCAACTATCTCGGCCACCAGCAGATTATCCAGATGTGGATTGCCGAAAGCCGCGCCAACATCACCGCCGCCCGGCTCATGGTGCTGCATACGGCCATGGCCATGGAGCAGCAGGGCCAACAGGCGGTGAAAGAGCAAATCTCAACGATCAAGTTCTTCGCCGCCAACGTATTGCACCAAACGCTGGACAAAGCGATTCAGGTACACGGGGGTTTGGGCATTACGGACGATACTATTTTGAGTTTCTGGTACCGCCATGAACGCGCCGCCCGCATCTACGACGGCCCTGATGAAGTACACAAGTTGGTGCTGGCACGGAAGATTTTGAAGGATTACGGCCTCAAGAAGTAGGGGTGGCTCTTGTGGCCGCCCTGCTTGCCCAGTTCATTTTCCTGTAGGAAACCGTTTCAAACATTTTTTTTTGCTTTGTCACCATTCTGGAAAATCCAACCTTCCATGCAAAAAAACCTTGTAAACCCTGATATTGCCCTTGTCTTGTGGGCGGTGCTTTCACTGGTGCTGCTGATGAGCATTAATTGCACTGATTGATGTGTTGCGCAATGAATTCAAGATGCCGCAAAACAAGTTCATTTGGCTGCTTACGCTGGTATTTGTGCCGGTGGCCGGCTGGGTGCTGTATTTTTGCATCGGCAGCAAACAGAAAGTGTGAACGGGCGTTTAGCATCATAGATGAACCGGCACAACGCGCAGGATTTTTCGCGGTGTGTTGTACCGGAGGTCAGGGTTTATTTTTGTACATTGCATAAACAACCTTTTCAGCGACATGGAAGCATTGATAATAAAGTCATTTTATGAACTTGAACGCGGAAAGCCCATGCCCAGCAAAAACCATTCGCGTCTGGAGCGTCGTTTGGGTGTGTTGCTCACACCTTACGAAGACAAATACGACATTATGCCCGAATTGAGCCTTGAATTGCCCACCGGAAAGGCAACCCCTGATATTTGCTTGTATCCCAAAATGACTTTTGACTGGCTGCACGATGAAATACGCGTGACTGATCCGCCCGTTTCGGTTATTGAAATACTGTCTCCCAAACAGACATTGGATGATATTACCGACAAAATAGATGTTTACTTCGGTGCCGGTGTCAAATCCTATTGGGTGGTTATCCCTCCTTTCAAAACCATCCATATCCTCACGCCCGACCGCCACACGCGCACTTTTGTGTCCGGCTTGCTCAAAGATCCCGCTACGGGAATTGAAATGAATGTGGATGAGATTTTTAAGTGAGTCTTCATGCTCGACCAACCCCAAGCCATCCGCCCCGGCGAAGAACTGAATGCCGCCAAAATAGTATCTTTTCTGGAAGCCAAACTCGGCACGCGCCAGCCGTTGGAAATCAGCCAGTTTCCCAGCGGGTTTTCCAACCTGACTTATTCGCTGCAATACGGCGAACACGATCTGGTGCTGCGCCGCCCGCCGTTCGGGGCCAACATAAAATCGGGCCACGACATGGAACGTGAATTCCGGGTGCTGTCGCTGCTGAAACCCGTGTTTGACAAAGTGCCGCAACCCATCGCCTACACCGATGATCTGGAACTCATCGGTGCGCCGTTTTATGTCATGGAACGCATGAAAGGTGTGATTTTGCGGGGCCAGCCGCCAAAAAACTTGGCAACCGACCCGAAAACCATGCGCCGTCTGTCGGAAATGCTGGTGGATACGCTGGTGGAAATCCACGCGGTTGACATTGAAAAAACGGGATTGCGGCAAATGGGCAAACCCGATGGCTACGTGCAACGCCAAGTGGAAGGCTGGATAAAACGCTACCAAGCCGCCCAAACCGACGAAGTGCCGCAGATGGAACGCGTGGCCGAATGGCTGGCTGCCAACCGCCCGCCGGAGCGGCACGTGAGTTTCATCCACAACGATTTCAAGTATGACAACGCCGTTTTTAACGAAAAACTGACCGGAATCACGGCCATTCTGGATTGGGAGATGGCTACCGTCGGCGACCCGTTCATGGATTTGGGCACCAGCCTCGGCTACTGGATAGAACCCAACGACCCGCCCGTCATGCGCACTTTTAACCTGACGCACCTGCCGGGCAACCTCACGCGCCAGGAAGTGGTGCGCCGCTACGCCGAAAAATCGGGCCGTGATGTGGATAACGCGCTGTTTTACTTCGTGTTCGGTAGTTACAAGATCGGTGTGATCATCCAGCAGATTTATGCCCGCTACCGCAAGGGACTGACCCAAGACCCGCGTTTCGCGTTGCTCGGCGAAGCCCTGCAAGCCTATGCGCACATGGCGGCCAAGGCGATTGACGGAAACCGGGTGTGAATAAACCGTCCCCAGCCCCACAGGGAATCGAAATAGTATCTTTTGAAAAGCCCAAACCGCCTGCCGCACTTTTCAAGCCCTGAAAGGGCGTTACGCGCCAACACCGGGCATGGTCTGGCGGGACAGTCAGAACTTCACATTCACCGATACCAGGAAATTCGCTCCGGCCTGCGGGTAAAAAAAGTTTTCGGTGGCCAGCCTGCCTTCGGCGATGTAGCTGAACGTGTAGCCGTTCGGCTCGTAAAGGTGGTTGAAAACATTGTTTGCAAGCAGGGCAAACGCGATTTCTTTCACGGATTTCGGTTTCCAAGCATAGTTCAGGCGCAGGTCGTTGGTGAGGAATGCGTCAAGCTTTCGGCTTTCATTTGACGTGTTGTCCAGGTATTGCTTGCCGACGCGTTTGGCCAACCAACTGATTTCCAGATTTTTAACGGGTTTGTATGTCAGCGTTCCGGCCATGATGGCGTTGGGTGAGAACGCAATGTCCGTTGCGCCGTATTCGCGCGTTTCTTGCGTGCCGGTGTCGTAGTTGTCAATAAATTCGCGGTGGCTGCGGATTCGGTTGCGGCTCAGCGTGGTGTTGGCCGCCAGCATCCAGCGGCGCGCCAGCGTCAGGCTGCCTTCCAGTTCAATGCCCGTGCGGTGGCTGCGGGCAATATTGGCGCGGGTGTAGTTGCCCACATCGTTCACTTGTCCGGTCAGTATGAGTTGGTTGCGGTAAGCCATGAGGTAATAATTGGCGGTGAGGCGGTATTGTTTGGCTTGGCGGCGGTAACCGATCTCCACGTTTCGCAGTTGCTCGGCAACCGGCCGGCTTTGCGGCGTGGAGGCCACAAAATCGTCGCGCGTGGGTTCGCGGTTGGCGATGCCATACGAGGCATAGGCGTTGCTTTCGGGCGAAAGCTGGTAGGTGAGGCCGAATTTCGGGTTGAAAAAATGATAATCCGCCGATTGGGGCACGTTTTGCCCGGCCCGGTCAAACCCGATAAATGTGTACGCGATGCGCCGGTATTGCACATCCGCAAAAGCGTTGAGCCGGGCGGTCAGGTCGTAGTTTGCTTTGGCGTAGCTGTTGAAATCCGTTTTTTGCGCCTCATCCTGATAATACCGTTGCCTGATGGCTGAGTTTCCGGCAAACCGCGCCCAGATCACCTCGCCGAAATGTCCGCCCTGGTAGTTGTTCCAGCCACCGCCCAGCACCGCCGTCAGCCGTTTCAGGCTGTTGTAACTCACCGACCACACGGCCCCGTAAAAATGATTGTCGAGCCAGCGGCGGCGGATGATATCCGAATTGCGAATGGTATCCGCGCCAATCACCACGTCCGCAATTCCGTAGCCGTCCAGCGCGTCATCCGGTTTGAATTCCTCGAAATAACCAAGTCCACGGGTGTAATGCAACGCCGCATTCACGTTCCAGTGGCGGTTCCATTCGTGCGCGAAGAAGAATTGGTAGTGATCCTGCCGGTAGTTATCGGTCTGGTTGTCATACGTATAGGCGTTGTAGGTGCGGTTGGTGCGCAGCAGGTTTTCGGGCACGCCGTTCCACGCTTGGTAGGTTACTTGGTCGCCCGAAAACACGTTCAGCTTCAGCATGGTGCCGCCTTGGTAGTAGCCGCCCGACAGGAAAAAGGATTTCAAATCACTGAAAGCCCGGTCCACGTAGCCGTCGGAACTGATTTTGGACAGCCGTCCGTCAAACGCCCATTTGCCGTCGATCAGGCCGGTTCCGACTTTGGCCGTGTGCCGCCACGTGTTGAACGAACCGTAGGAGTTGCCGATTTCGGCGTATGGTTTTTCGTTCAGTTGGTTGGTCTGCACGTTTACCGTTGCCCCGAACGAGGCCGCGCCGTTGGTGGATGTGCCCACGCCGCGCTGGATCTGGATATTGTCCACGGAGGAGGCAAAATCGGGCGTGTTCACCCAGAATACGCCGTGCGATTCGGCATCGTTGAGCGGAATGCCGTTCACGGTTACGTTGATGCGCGTGGGGTCGCTGCCCCGGATGCGGATACCCGTGTAGCCCACGCCTGCTCCCGCATCAGAGCTGACCACCACGGAAGGCGTTTGGTTGAGCAAAAACGGCAAATCCTGCCCCAGATTTTGTTTTTGCAGCAGTTCCTTGCCCACATTCGTGAACGTCACCGCCGATTTGGAAGTGGCCCGCGTGGCCGTCACCACAATTTCATCCGCAACCAAGGCGGATTT
>JAYWIH010000146.1:0-37727 GCA_043789005.1 Sphingobacteriales bacterium | reverse complement strand
GGCATTGTGCTGGGAGCCAACATCGGCACCACCATTTCCAGCCAGCTCATCGCCTTCGACATCGGGCAGTATGCCGCCATACCCATGGTGGTGGGCCTTGTAGTCAGCATGGCGGGCCGGAGCGAGCCGGTGCGCATTTCAGGCAAAATCCTGCTGGGCATGGGCCTGCTGTTTTTCGGGCTTTTCACCATCGAGGAAAGCGTGAAGCCGCTGCGCGACAGCGGCACGTTCCGGGCGTGGATGCTGCAACTCGAAAACCCGCTGGGCGGTGCGGCGGTTGGCGCGTTGGTCACGTTCATCGTGCAGTCGTCGTCGGCCACAGTGGGCATGGTCATCAGTCTGGGCGCGCAAAAACTCATCACGCTGGCAGCGGCCATTGCCGTGATGCTCGGTGCCGAACTGGGCACGTGTTCCGATACGCTGATTGCGTGCGCCGGGCGGAGCAAACAGGCCGTGAAAACGGGCATTTTCCATTTGTTGTTCAATATCGTGTCCATTACGCTGGGGCTGCTGCTCATCCATCCTTTCACGGAATTGGTGCTGCTGGTTTCCCGGCAAGCCGACCTGCCCCGCCAGATTGCCAACGCCCATGTGTTGTTCAACTGTCTGGGCGTAATTGTCTTCGCCCCGCTTGCCTCTTATTCCGAGCCCCTGCTGGACTGGCTGGTGGATGTGTTTTCCAAAACAACCGGCCGGGCAAGCGCCACCGCCTGAACGCCCGGCAGCCGGAAAAAGGGAGGGGGTTTGGTGTTTTTCAACGATACTATTTTTCGGGAAGCCGCACCGCCGGTCAGACGCTGTGTGTCAGACCCAAACCGGTATCGGCTTCCGGGGGAACAGCCGGGTTTGGTGGCCTTGCCGACTGGCTTGACCCTTGCAGACAATGCCTTTTGCGGAGGCGACACGGTGTTTTTTTCGCACCCATTGGCGATGAAAATTTATCCCGGAAGGAACATAAACCCACGGTTTTTGTTATAGATTTGTGGCTACATTAAAATCTTTCTAAATAAGATAAGGGCATTTAAAAACGAGGATACCATGGACAAGAGCACCGATCTTCTGGAAGAAATCACATCATCCGAATATAAATACGGCTTTGAAACCATTATCGAGGCCGATGAAGCCCCGAAGGGATTGAGCGAAGAGATAGTCCGGTTCATATCGGCCCGCAAGAACGAACCCGAATGGATGCTTGAATGGCGGCTGAAAGCCTACCGCCAGTGGCTTGAAATGAAGTCGCCGGAGTGGGCCAATGTCAAGTTTCCCGCCATCAACTACCAGGATGTCATTTATTATTCGGCTCCCAAACAGAAAATAGCTCCCAACAGCCTCGACGAGATTGACCCCGAACTGCGGGCCACTTTCGAAAAACTGGGCATTTCACTGAACGAACAAAAGCGGCTTACGGGTGTGGCCGTGGATGCCGTCATTGACAGCGTTTCCATTGGCACCACCTACAAGAAAGTATTGGGCGAACTGGGCATCATTTTCTGTTCCATCAGCGAAGCCATTAAGGAACATCCCGATTTGGTGCGCAAATACATCGGCTCAGTAGTTCCCGTGCGCGACAATTATTTTGCCGCGCTGAATTCCGCCGTTTTCAGCGACGGCTCGTTCGTGTACATCCCCAAAGGTGTGCGCTGCCCCATGGAGCTGTCCACGTATTTCCGCATCAACGCCAAGGAAACCGGCCAGTTTGAACGTACGCTGCTCATTGCCGAGGAAGGCAGTTACGTGAGCTATCTGGAAGGCTGCACCGCCCCCATGCGCGACGAAAACCAACTGCACGCCGCCGTGGTGGAACTGGTGGCCTTGGAAAAAAGCGAAATCAAATACTCAACCGTGCAGAACTGGTATCCGGGCAACAAGGACGGTTTGGGCGGCATCTACAATTTTGTGACCAAGCGCGGCATCTGCCTCGGCGACCACTCCAAAATATCGTGGACGCAAGTGGAAACCGGCTCGGCAATCACGTGGAAATATCCGTCCGTAATCCTGAAAGGCGACAACTCGACGGGCGAATTTTATTCGGTGGCCGTGACCAACAACCACCAGCAAGCCGATACGGGCACCAAGATGATCCACTTGGGCAAAAACACCAAGAGCCGCATTATTTCCAAAGGCATTTCGGCGGGCAAAAGCAATAATTCGTACCGGGGGCTGGTGGAAATAAGCCGCCGCGCCGACAATGCCCGCAACTTCACGCAGTGCGACTCGCTGCTGATGGGCGACAAATGCGGGGCGCATACGTTTCCGTACATTGAAGTCAAAAACCCGACCGCCCGCGTGGAACACGAAGCCACGACATCTAAAATAGGCGAAGACCAGATTTTCTATTGCAACCAGCGCGGCATCAACTCGGAGGCCGCCGTGGCCCTGATTGTGAACGGCTACGCCAAGGAAGTACTGAAACAACTGCCCATGGAATTTGCCGTGGAAGCCCAAAAGCTGCTGGCCATCAGCTTGGAAGGCAGCGTGGGATAGTTTCCACACTTTAAAATAGTATCTTTGAAAACCCCAAAACCCCGGTGTTCCGGGGTTTTGTTTTTAACCCGAACTACACATTGCAAACTTTACTGAGTGTGACCAAACTACCGGAAGACTTCAGGGAAATCGCCAAGAATTACCGTCAGGATATGATGATTGAGAAGCATGAATCTTATTTTCATTGGCGGTACAATGGCAGTGAAATGGTTGCCGTTGCCATGGGCGAAAACCAAGTGCTTCTTCCGTATGATGAAGATGATTTGAAAAGCATAGACGTGCTGTATTATTTTGCGAACGCAGAGAACAATGTGATGACTGTTTTCCTGACAGACAAAAGGTTTGAAGAGACGTTTCACCATGTGGCAATTGCGGAGAAAATTTCGGAAAAGGAAGTTTTTATCACGACTTTACTTCACAATACGCACTACTTGGTCAATTTTTTGCAAAACAAGGAAATATGAACTGCATCCATTGTAACAGTGAAATACCGGAGGCACGCATGAAAGCCTTGCCCAATGCCAAAACCTGCGTCAGTTGCTCGGAGACGGGGCGGGTGTACGGTTTCGCCGTAGTTTCTGGCAAAACCACGTATTCAGAAATCCAGCTTGTGAGTGAGGAAACGGCACAGGAACTCTACAAGAAGCAAGACCGCACGGGCGGCGTGGCCACGGGCGTGCAGTTCAGGAACCTGCCGCCACCGAAACTAAGCAATTTTGAGTGACCTGCCGGATGGCGCACTTTTATGGCTGCTTTTCTGCCGTTTCAAAATAGTATCTTTTAAAAACCCCAAACCCCGCCTTTGTGCGCACAAGCTTTGGCGCGGGCTGCCATTGTAAGAACAAAAGCCCCTATATTTGCGTTGTTATTTGAAATGATTTTAAATAGGATTTAAAAAAAATAAATTGCCAATATGCTGAAAATCACTGGTTTGCACGCCAACATTGGCGACAGGGAAATATTGAAGGGATTGAATCTGGAAGTGAAGGCCGGTGAAGTCCACGCCATTATGGGCCCCAACGGATCGGGCAAGAGCACGCTGGCATCGGTGCTGGCCGGCCGCGAAACGTATGAGGTGACGGGTGGCAGCGTGGAGTTTTTGGGCGAGGATTTGCTGGAGTTTTCGCCGGAGGAGCGTGCCCACAAGGGCATTTTCTTGGCCTTCCAGTATCCGATTGAGATTCCGGGCGTGAGCACCACCAACTTCCTGAAAACCGCCCTGAACGAAATCCGCAAGGCGCGTGGCGAGGAGCCTATGGATGCGGTGAATTTCCTGAAACGCATGAAAGAGAAAATGGCGTTGGTGAACATTGACGACTCGCTGTTGAAACGGGCGTTGAACGAAGGGTTTTCGGGCGGCGAAAAAAAGCGCAATGAAGTGTTTCAGATGGCAATGCTGGAGCCGAAACTGGCGATTCTGGACGAGACCGATTCGGGTCTGGACATTGACGCGCTGCGCATCGTGGCCGAAGGCGTGAACAAGCTCAAACGCCCCGACAACGCCACCATCGTGGTCACGCACTACCAACGCCTGCTCGATTACATTGTTCCCGATTTTGTGCACGTGCTGTACCAGGGCCGCATTGTGAAATCGGGCACCAAGGAACTGGCGTTTGAACTGGAAGAGAAAGGCTATGACTGGATAAAAGAAGAAACCATGGCCTGAAACAACCGGATTGAAATAGTATCTTTTGAAAACGCCAAACCCCTTTCGGTCAAAACTCTCCCTTCGGGGGCCGGGGGGTTGACCCAAACCCACCGCACCCATTTTCCGATCCATGACCGCCCCGACCATACAAAATACCCTTCTATCGGAAAAACTATCCGCTTCGTTTGACCGCGTACCCAAACAGAACGCCATTCTGACGGCTACGCGCTTGGAAGCGTTGGCGCGTTTCGAGACACTGGGTTTCCCATCCACGCGCAACGAGGAATGGAAATACACCAGCCTCAAGCCCGCCCTCAGCCACGACTACGATTTGGATACAACCGGTTCGGTAACCGCCGCCGACCTGCAGCCCGTGCTGGTGCCCGATGGCGATGGCCACGTACTGGTTTTCGTCAACGGCGCGTACCAGCCCGCTTTGTCGCGCATCCATGCCACCGACGGAATTATGCTCATGACTTTCGGCGAAGCCTTGGAGGAGCAGCCCGCCTTGGTGGAAAAATATTTTGCACAAATTGCCGATTACCAAAACGATGCGCTTACGGCCCTGAACACGGCCTTTGCCCGCGAAGGCTTGTTTTTGCACGTGTCAGACGGAAAAACGCTTGAACATCCGGTGTACCTGTATTTCATCAGCGATGGCAGGCAGGCAAAACCGTTTTCACAACCGCGCAACTTGGTTGTGGTTGATCGGGGAGGCGCGGCCAAACTGGTGGAGGTTTTCCACACCATCGGCGAAAACAGCAGTTTCACGAATGCGGTGACTGAGATTTCGGTGGGCGAAAACGCCTCGGTGGAATATTACAAGATGCAGGACGAAAGCGAAAACGCTCACCACGTCGGTACCACGCAAGTACATTTATCGCGCGACAGCCGGTTTGCGGCCTACACCATTTCGCTCAAGGGCGCACTGTTGCGCAACAACCTGAACCTGATTTTGGACGGCTCCAATGTGGAGGCGCACATGTACGGCCTGTATTTGCTTGATGGCAGAACCCACGCCGACAACCACACCTTGGCCGACCACCGGCAACCAAACTCGTACAGCAACGAACTGTACAAAGGCATTCTGGACGGGAAATCAACGGGTGTTTTCAACGGAAAGATATTTGTCAAGCAAGCGGCGCAGAAAACCAATGCCTTCCAGTCGAACCGCAATTTGGTGCTGTCGCGGGAGGCCAGCATGAATACCAAGCCGCAACTGGAAATCTTTGCCGACGATGTGAAATGTTCGCACGGCGCAACGGTAGGCCAGCTCGACGAGGATATGCTGTTTTACCTGCGCACGCGCGGCATCCCCGCCGAAAGTGCGCGGGCACTGCTCATGCGGGCCTTTGCCGAAGACGTGCTGACCACCATCTCGATTGCGCCTTTTAAGGAATACGCCGAGCGGCTGATTGCCCAACGCTTGGATTGAGCGGTCGGATTGGCCAAAAGGTAGGTTTGCGGCACTAAAAAGATACTATTTTGGTTTTGGTTGCACACGCGTGCTTATTACGATTCCTCCATCCGCCACGTATTTTCCAACATTATGCCCATGATGACCGCTACCGATTTCGACGTGCTTGACATCCGGCGCGACTTCCCGATCCTGAACCAAACCGTTCACGGAAAGCCGCTGGTGTATCTTGACAATGCTGCCACCACCCAGAAGCCCGCTTCGGTAATTGCCGCCCTGACGCGCTACTACCAGAAATCCAATGCCAACATCCACCGGGGCATCCATTCGCTGGCCGAAAAAGCCACCGCCGAATACGAAGCCACCCGCGATGCGGCACAAGCATTCATCAACGCGGCGCACCGCGAGGAAATAGTATTCACGCGCGGCACTACCGAAGGCATCAATTTGGTGGCGCAAACCTTTGGCCGCCAGACACTTAAGCCCGGCGACGAAGTGGTTATCTCGGCCATGGAACACCATTCCAACATTGTGCCTTGGCAGATGGTTTGCGAGCAGACGGGAGCCGTATTGAAAGTGATTCCAATCAACGACCAAGGCGAAATCCTGCTGGACGAATACGAAAAACTGCTGTCCGAAAAGACCAAAATCGTGGCCGTAGTGTACGTTTCCAATAGTTTGGGCACCATTAATCCGGCCAAGGAAATGATTGCGATGGCGCACCGCCACGGAGCCAAAGTGCTGCTCGACGGCGCACAAGCGTGTGTGCATCTGGATGTGGACGTGCAGGCGTTGGATTGTGATTTCTACGTATTCTCGTCGCACAAGGCTTATGGCCCCACCGGTATCGGGGTGCTTTATGGCAAACGCGCCTTGCTCGAATCCATGCCACCCTACCAGGGCGGCGGCGAAATGATCAAGGACGTGAGTTTTGAAAAGACAACCTACAACGAACTGCCCTACAAGTTCGAGGCCGGCACGCCCAACATCGGCGACACGGTGGCTTTCAAGGCGGCGATTGATTACGTCAATGCCATCGGCAAAACCGTCATTGCCGAACACGAACATGAGTTGCTGGCCTACGCCACCGAATCGCTGCAACAAATAGAAGGGCTGCGCATCATCGGGCAGGCGGCGGAGAAAATCAGCGTCGTGTCGTTTGTCATGGACGGCATCCACCACCAGGATATCGGCATCATCCTTGACACCCAGGGCATTGCCATCCGCACGGGCCACCACTGCACGCAGCCGCTCATGCAGCGGTTTGGCATTGCGGGCACATCGCGCGCGTCGTTTGCGATGTACAATACCATGGATGAAATAGACGTGCTGGTGCGCGGGTTGCACAAGGTGAAAAAGATGATGGGCTGATTCGGAGGGGTTTGGGCTTTTTAAAACATACTATTTTGCGGACACAAAAAATCCAACCGTATGCTGACCAAAACACAGGTGATTGAATCTTTCAAGGACTTGCCCGAAGAAATCTCGGCTGATGATTTGATAGAGCGGATACTTTTTCTGCGGGAAATAGAAAAATCCATGGAAGAGGCAGGGCAGGGCAAGGTGACCTCTCACGAACAAGTCAAAAGGGAGGCGCGGGAATGGATAAAAAAATAATATGGTCGGATACGGCACGGGCGGATTTGGAAGAAATTTATTTGTCGCTGGATGGCATCTCATCTGTATATGCGCAAAATTGGATAGAAGAAGTGTTCAAAAGGACTGATTCATTGCAACGATTTCCTGAAATGGGTAAAATGCTTCCCGAACGTGAAATCAGTTTCTTGCGAGAGTTGTTTGCAGGAAATTACCGGATAGTTTACAGTTTCCTGAATGACGAAATTACCATATTGAAAATAAAGCACACAAGCGCATTGCTGGGCAGAATATGAATTGCAACTTATGACCATCAACGAAGCACAAGACGAAATCATCAGTGAGTTTTCCCTGTTCGACGACTGGGAGGGCAAGTATGAATACATCATTGACATCGGTAAGAAACTGCCACCGCTGGATGAGAAACACAAGACCGAAGAAAACATCATAAAAGGCTGCCAGTCAAGGGTTTGGCTTCAACCGGAAATAAAAGGACAAAAGGTGGTTTTTGAAAGCGACAGCGACGCGGTGATTGTGAAGGGCCTGGCCGGTTTGCTCATCCGCGTGCTGTCGGGCCACACGCCCGAGGAGATTGCCAAGGCTGACGTGTATTTCATTGACCGCATCGGCATGGCACAGCACTTGGCCCAGACCCGTGCCAACGGCTTGTTTTCCATGCTCAAACAGATGAAAATGTACGCGCTGGCCTATTCCACAATGAGTAAGTGACAGAATGAATAAAATTGTTCTGTCATTCAAAATCAAAAAACCATGGACGAACAGGAACTGAAGGAAAGTGTAGTAAAGGCGTTGAAAGACGTTTATGACCCCGAAATCCCGGTGGACATTTACGAGCTGGGACTGATTTACGACATAAAGATATTTCCGGTCAACAATGTGTATGTCCAAATGACGCTCACTTCGCCTTCCTGCCCGTCGGCGGGGGAGATACCGAGCGAGGCTGAGCAAAAAATACGCGCCATTGAGGGCGTAAACGATGTGCAGGTGGAGCTGACGTTTGACCCGCCCTATTCGCAGGACATGATGTCGGAGGTGGCCAAACTGGAACTCGGCTTCATGTAATTGCCCGGATCAACATCGGACGGAGGTTTCGTCTTTTTCCAAGATACTATTTTCCAATTGCCATTTCTGTACCAAATCAATTTAACAATTTCATATATGTATCCAGAACCCTTAGTTGCCCCGATGCGCCAGGATTTGACCGTGGCGGGTATTGAAGAACTGAAAACCGCCGACCAAGTGCGCCAAGTGCTTGACAGCCAAGAAGGAACCACCATGGTAGTCGTGAACTCGGTTTGCGGGTGCGCGGCGGGTGCGGCCCGGCCCGGCGTGAAACTGGCCCTGCAAAACAGCGCGGTAAAGCCCGACCGCGTGGTGACCGTATTTGCCGGCGTTGACACAGAAGCCGTGGCCGCCGCCCGCGAATATTTCATGCCCTACCCGCCGTCCTCGCCCGCCATTGCGCTTTTCAAAAACGGCGAACTGGTGCATTTTGTTGAACGCCACCACATTGAAGGCCGCAACGCCCAGATGATTGCCGACCACTTGGCGATGACTTTTGACGAGTTTTGCGGCGAATAAATCTTTGCCAAATTCTTAGCGCAACAGTTTAGCAAAAGCCCCGGCACGCAGCCGGGGCTTTTGCATTCGGTGGCCGGGCAAATGGGCTTGGTTTTTGCACGATTGTCCGTACATTTCAAGAACCGGGCAGGTTTGGGCGTTTCCAAACATACTATTTCCCCGGTGGATTGCTTGCCTTCAATTATATCCGTTCATCAGAAAAACCACCCGGAAACCCATCCAAGCAGTTGAGAAGTGCGTGCATACATATCGTTTCGGTCATTTTCGTTGCCGTATTTGCGGCTACGGCGGGCATGGCACAGCAAACGGACACGGTGCGCACGGGCGGCATTGCGAAAGACCAAGAAATACTGAACCGGATACCGGATCAGGGCCGCAACGACTCGATCCGTTTTTTTTACCAGCGACTCAAAAAACGGATGTACAAGCGGCGCGTGACCCGCGCCTTGTACGATTTCCTGCTGCGCGATTCGTTCAGCCAGCCAGCCAACCGGACATTAGAAAAACCGGAAGACCCCAATTGCGGCATGGAAGGGCGTTTTATCGGCAACATCCGCGTCACCCGCCTCGATCCGCTTGGCCCGAGTGTGAGCGATACGCTACGCACGGCTTCGAGCTGGCTTGAAAAATCCGCCAATGCCCTGCACCGGATTACCCGTGAACGCATTGTCCGCAAAAGCCTCATATTCCGGCGCGGCTACCCGTTTGTGGCGGCCATGATCAGTGACAATGAACGGATTTTGCGCCAGTTGCCCAACCTGCTGGATGCCCGGATTTACGCGGTTGCCCGGCCAAAACAGTCGGATACGGTTGATATTGTGGTGGTTACGCAAGATGTTTGGTCCATCACGGGCAGTGCGGGATCTGACTTGGCTACCTCGCACGAGGCAAACCTTACCGATATCAATTTTCTGGGTCTGGGTCACGAGCAGTCAATGGGCGTGTTTTACAGCAGTCTGCCCGACCCGCTCACGCTGCGGCCGCGCGGCTGGGGGTTTCGCAGCCTGTACCGGGTTCCGTTCATCGGCAGGACTTTCGTGACCGGTTCAATGGAATTCACGCGGCGGTGGAACCAAGAGCGATACGCGGCCGTGGCGGGGCGGGGTTTTCTGACTCCGTCCATGAAATACGCGGGCGGGCTGGAAGTGAGCCGTAACCGGTTTGTGGTGGAGGCAAATCCGTTGGAAGCCAACTCGCCGGTTATTCCGGTCGGGTACAGTTATGCGGATGCGTGGCTGGGACGCTCTTTCCGCACCCGGCTGGGCGGTATTGGCAACCGCGACCGTTCGAGGATCGTGCTGGCGGCACGGACAACCGGCGCATACTACCGCGAACGCCCGCTTGTGCGCACCGATACCAACCAACTGTTCCAGCACCGTTTCCTGAATCTTTACAGCATCGGTTTTTCAACGCGAAACTACCTGCGCGAAATTCTGATTTATGGTTTTGGGCGCACCGAAGATGTGCCTTACGGCAGCCTGCTTTCAATCACGGGCGGCATTGAACGCACCGAATTCGGGGTGCGCAACTACATGGGCATGAAAGCCGCCCACGGCAGTTATTACCGTTCCATCGGCTACTTGCTGCTGTCGCTGAATGCGGGCAGCTACCTGAGCAACCAACAATGGGAACAGGGTGTGCTGAGGGGGGAGGCCAATTATTTCAGCCGCTTGGTCGAGTTGGGGTCCTTGCAGGTGCGCCAGTTTGTGAATATCCGGTATACGCGCGGCTTCGGGCGGTTCAATGGCGAATTCATCGATATCAACGGCACGAACGGGCTGCGCGGCATCACGAACGCCGCTTTCCGGGGCCGCCAGTCGTTGGTTCTGAATTTGGAAACGGTTTTGTTCTCGCCGTTGAGCATTTTGGGCTTCCAGACCGCCTTGTTTGCCTACGCCGATTTGGGCTGGGTGGGTGGCAGCGACCGGGCCATATTTAAAAATTCGCTTTACCAAGGCTATGGCGTGGGCGTGCGGCTGCGCAACGAAAACCTGGTATTCAACACGTTTCAATTCCGGCTGGGCTTTTATCCGGGCATTCCCGGCATTGCCAATCCGCTCCGCACCGAATTTTCCGAACTTCCCCGCACCCGCCTGCCCGACTTCGACATTTCCGCCCCGGAGGTGGTGCCTTTCGGAAATATTGGTGTCCGGTGATGCCGCGCATACTTTCAGCGTTCCGAAAACCGTTTTAATGGCAAAACCGTTTTATGGGCTGGAACCGTATGTACGCTTGGGGGCACGCATTCCCAGCCGGGTTTTAAGGTAACGGTCTTAACATTTACATTCAATCATGATTCAATCGCTTTCCGGTTTTCCGGGCGGCTAATTCCCTACCCATGAGCAACATCCTGAGAATCATCTTTCAAAATTTCCGCACCCATTTCTTGGTGTTTGTGGCGGTTGCCACCTTGGGCTTGGCAGCCTGCCGCGAGCAACCGGGCGGTGTGTCGCCGCAGTTGCTGGCCGATGCGCGCGACAGTGCCTATTACAAGTCGCTGGTTTTCTATTTGTGGAGCGACAACCTACCCGACTACACCGCATTCACCAACCGCAGGGGCGACGCGCTGATACCCAACGATGAGACGGTGTTCAAGCCACGCAGCTTCGCCAGCCTCAACGACCTGATGTCGGGCGCGGAAGGCATCCGGAAATACAGTTTTGGCAGCGGCTCAACGCAACGGCTTGACCGGTTCAGCTTTGCCACTTCCCAGAAAGACTGGGAGAACCAAGCCAGTGGCAGCAACACGGGCTACGGTTTCCAGCGCAGTTTCGTTTCGGACAACGATTTGCGCGTCACCTTCGTGTTTCCCAGCTCTCCCATGGGCCGTGCCGGGATCAAACGCGGATGGAAAATGCTGAAAGTGAACAACATAGACGGTAACCTGACCAACAACGCTGCCATCGGCACCTCGCTGGGCGGCGGCAGTTCCGAATTTGTGTTTGGCCTGCCCGACGGCACCCAAAAAACCATTACCGTGAACCGCGCGGCCTATACCGCCGATTTCCTGCTCCACAAGAGCATTATCAATGCCGATGGCAAAAAAATCGGCTACTTGGTGCTGGATAGTTTTCTGGGCAGCGATAATGGCAAAGCAACCGTGGAGGCACTGACCGGCGCATTCAATGAATTCGGTGCGGGCGGCGTGCAGGAACTGGTGGTGGATTTGCGGTACAACGGCGGCGGCTACGTGTTCATTGCCGAACACTTGGCCAACCTGCTTGCCCCCGCCGGTGCCAAAGGCAAGCCCATGTATTCCTACAAGCGCAACAAGCTTTTCACGGAGTTCATCCAAAAGGCCAACACCGACAGCGACCCCAAAAACGACATCCAGAACACCGTCCGGTTCGACAGCCAGCCCTCGCGCCTGAACCTGAGCAAGGTGGTTTTCATTGTGGCTGGCGGCACGGCATCGGCCAGCGAACTGGTCATCAACAGCCTCAAGCCATACATGGATGTGAAACTGGTGGGCCAGCAAACCTTTGGCAAACCGGTCGGCTTCCCGAGCCTGCTCATCCGCATGAGTCCGATGGATGTCTCGCAGAATTATTACGTGTTCCCGGTTGCCTTCCAGACCGTGAACGCCAGCGGCAATGGCGATTATTTCAACGGAATCGCGGTGGACAAGCAGCAGGCCGATGACGTGACGCGCGACTTCGGCGACCCGCAGGAAGCCAGCCTGAAAGATGCCCTTGCCTACCTGACCACCGGTTCGCTGCCCGCCCGCACCGCCGGCCCGGCCCGGCTGAACGAAGCCGTGCGGCAGGCCAACCGCCAATTGCTGGGCGAAGAAGGCAAAATACGCGACATGGTTGAGCCTTGGAACCATGCCATTCCGGTTCCGGCGCAGTAGTTGCCGCTGAAAAATAGTATCTTTTAGTTGAGCCAAACCCAACTATTGCGTTTCTTTGAGCCTCCGGAGCAAGTGTTCCGGAGGTTTTTATTTGTGGTTTGGTGCCGGCTCCAACCTTGATGGCGAGGCCGCCGGGCATCAAGCCAGCCAGAACAACCGCGAATGTACCGGAGTTTTTTCAAACGTCTGATTGACCTTGTTATCGCCTTCATCCTGCTGATTCTCACCCTGCCCTTCACGCTGGCCGCCGCCCTTTCGCTTTGTTTTGCCAACCGGGGCCGCGTGTTTTTTGTGCAGCAGCGGCCGGGCTGGCGCGGCAAACCTTTCCGCATCATCAAGTTCAAGACCATGAACGACCGGCGCGATGGCGACGGCCAACTGCTGCCCGATGCCATCCGCCTCACCCCCATTGGCCGGCTTGTGCGCAAAACCTCCGTGGACGAACTGCCGCAACTGATTAATGTGCTGCGCGGCGACATAAGCCTGATCGGGCCGCGACCCTTGCTCATGGAATACCTGCCGCTCTACAATGCCGCCCAACGCCGCCGCCATGAAGTGCGGCCCGGCATTACGGGTTGGGCGCAGGTAAATGGGCGGAATACGATTTCGTGGGAGAAAAAATTCGACTATGACATCCATTACGTTGACAACCTGCATTTTGGCCTGGATGCGAAAATATTTTTCCTGACCATCCTGAAAATCCTGAAGGGCGAAGGCATCAGTGCCGACAACAGCGCGACCATGGAAAAATTCAAGTGAAGCGGGCAATAGGTGCGCTGTCCACTTGTAAGTTGAGCGTTGAGAAAAAGCGGGGTTTGGCCTTTCCAAAAGATACTATTTCAAAACCGGCAATCACAGGACACAGAAAATGCTTCTATACGGTGGCAGCGGACACGCCAAAGTAATCTGGGATTGCCTGCACGCGCAGGGCATTGCGGTGGTCGGCGTGTTTGATGACGACCCGCACCTGCGCTTCCTGCCAAACATTCCGCTTCTCGGTGCGTACCAAGCCAACCGGCTTTCGGGCGAAATGCTGGTCATCGCCGTTGGCAACAATGCAGTGCGCAAGCAGTTGTGCGTGCAAATCAGCCATCCGTTCGGGCAGGCGGTTCACCCGTCGGCGGTGGTCTCGCCGTTTGTGCGGGGCATGGGCGAAGGAACCGTGGTGCTGCATAATGCTGTGGTCCAAATCAATACGCTCATGGGCAGGCATTGCATCGTCAATACATCGGCAAGCGTGGATCACGACTGCATACTCGGCGATTTTGTGCATATTTCGCCCAACGCCACCCTGTGCGGCAACGTGGCCGTGGGCGAAGGCACGCACATCGGCGCGTCGGCAACGGTGCTTCCGGGCGTGCGCATTGGCCAATGGTGCACCATCGGCGCGGGGTCGGTGGTAACGCGCGACGTTGCCGACTACTCGGTGGCAGTGGGCGTGCCTGCCCGCACAATCAAATCGGGGAGGGGCGGGTTTTGAGTTTCAAAAAGATACTATTTTGGCTGGCGTAGCCGGACTTTCCAAGTCCGGCGGATGGCTTCAGGCTATCCGGTCAATCCGGTTTCCGCACGCACCAAATACCGAATCTAACAACCATACACCTTGGAAAAACGCATCTACCTTTCATCGCCGCACATGGGCGGCACCGAAACCCAATATGTCCAGACGGCTTTCGACGAAAACTGGATTGCCCCGCTCGGGCCAAACGTGGACGGGTTTGAGCGTGACCTGTGCCGGTTTACGGGCATCGGCCATGCGGCGGCGTTGAGTTCGGGCACGGCGGCCATCCACTTGGCGTTGGTTTTGCTGGGCGTTGGCGAGGGCGACGAAGTGATCTGCCCCACGTTCACTTTCTCGGCCTCGGCCAACCCGATTGTGTACCAGCGCGCCACACCGGTGTTTGTGGACAGCGACCATAAAACGTGGAACCTGTGCCCGTACCAAACGCGCCAAGCCATCAAAGACCGCATCAGGCAAGGCAAAAAGCCGAAAGCGATGATTATCGTGCACCTTTACGGGCAGTCGGCGGCGATGCTGGAACTGATGGATTTGGCCGATGAGTTTGGCGTTCCGGTCATTGAAGATGCGGCCGAAGCATTGGGTGCCACGTACCGGGGCAGGGCGTTGGGGACGTTCGGAAAAATCGGCATCCTGTCTTTCAACGGCAACAAGATCATCACTACTTCGGGCGGCGGCGCGTTAATTGCCGATGACCGGGAACTGGTGGAAAAAGCCCGTTTCCTGGCCACGCAGGCCCGCGATGCCGCACCCCACTACCAGCATTCGCAGATCGGCTACAATTACCGCATGAGCAATATTGTGGCCGGCATTGGGCGCGGACAAATGCATGTACTGCCGCAACGCGTGGAGGCACGCCGCAACGTATTCGGCTTTTACCGGCAGGCATTTGCCGGCATTCCCGCCATTTCGTTCTCACCCGAACTCGAAAATTCGTACGGCAACCGCTGGCTCACCTGCCTCACCCTTGACGAGAACCAAGCGGGCGGCGTAACGCGCGAAGACATCCGGCTGGCTTTGGAAGCGGAAAACATTGAGGCGCGGCCCCTGTGGAAACCGATGCACTTGCAGCCCGTATTTGAAAAATATCCGTATTACGGCACCGAAAACGTGGCCGCCGATTTATTCAATCGTGGCCTGTGCCTGCCCTCCGGCTCCAACCTTCCGGAAACGGACCTGAACCGGATTGCGGATATTGTGAAAGGGTTGTTTGACAGGTAACAGCCAACCAATACCACCAAAGGCAGCAAGCAACCGGCCGCCGACAAGAAGGAGTGATTCTGGCATGGGTGAGAATAGTATGTTTTAAAAAGCCCAAACCCGCCGGTTGTGTGCAGGTCAAATCTTACACAAACAGAAAAAATAATCCATGGTCACCAAGGTTTTCACCCTGCTCGGAGCCAAGCGAAACCCTGATGCCAAAGCGGGTTCAAGCGTTCTCACTTGAATTTTCCAACAGGCAGGCTTGGCCTTTCAACTCGTATTAATGGCTTATGAAATTTCATCGAATTGTTATTTTTAAATACTACGTTATGAGAAATCATCTTATTAATATAGGATTCATTGTTGGTTTGTTTGCACTAATCGACTCTAAGTACAGTACGAAGGAATCTATAATGAGTGATGAATACGTGTTTTTAGATGGGATGGGCTATAAAGTTATTAATGTAAATAATAATGATGTTACCCACTTGAAAAAACTAATTAAAGATCCAATATCTTACAATTATGTAAAAGCTAATTTTGATAAATATTGTATATTGTCCATAAAGAATAATTCTTCGCGTGATGTCTATTTTAGTTCAGTGGATTCTTGCATTATTGTCAATGATTTTACTATTGAGGGAAAATATGCGGGTCGACATCTGAAAGGAGATAGCATCTATTATGAGGGCAAAGAAAGCGTTGTGAGGCATAAATGGAAAACACTGAAAGGTGAGAAAAAATACCTATTGAGAAAGGATACGACATTAAAACTGTATCTGCCTTACTTAACGGAGGGAATCAATGCCATTGCCGTAAAAGTGGATCATTCCATCTTTTCCAATGGGAAACAAGTCGAATACCGAAGTGTCAGGATATTTTTAAGTAAAGTCGGTAAATCAAGCTTAAGCTTAACTAAAGTTGTGCCTTTAGAGCATTACGTATACAAATGATTTAGAATAAGTCTGCCTATCACATTTGATTTTAGTTTCCTCTCATCGAAGTCTGTGACCCACAGACCGGAGCAGGTAGAGTAAGCCAAGCTACAAAGAATCAAAGCCCTTGCCCGTTACGGCAGGGGTTTTGTGTTTCCGGGGGTGAGACGTTGCAGTAGTGAATGTTTTGAAGTGTGAAACCGCGTGGCTTTTGCCGCCATGGACTTAAGGCGAATATACGCCGAATACCGGGATTGGGCAAGGAGTGCAAAAACTCCGATAGCAGGGCGAGAGTTTCAAGCTGTCCGCGATTTGCCATCCCGGACGCGGGATGCTGGGTTTGCCATTTGCCCGGCGCGGCAAAACCTGCGGTTTTGGCACAAGCTGAAGCGTGTGCTACTGCCATTGCCACCGGATTTGTAATCCGGCAAGGCACAGGAAACTACCGCCCGTAAAAACGGGTTCTCCCATGCGAGGCCGCATTTTCCAACGGCCACCCAAACATGACCAAACCCACCGTTTTCCAGTCCGTCAATCCGTACACGCAAACCGTCATTGCCGAATATCCGGTGCTTTCAATCTCCGGATTGGACGCAAAAATCGCTTTGGCAGCAAAAGCCTACCGCGATTGGCGCAAAACTTCCTTTGCGCAGCGCGGCGCATTTTTATTGGAAGTTTCCGCAATCCTGCGGAAAAATCAGGAAACCCACGCCCAACTCATCACCGCCGAAATGGGCAAGCACATCCGTGAGGCCCGTGCCGAAGTGGAAAAATGCACCACCGTATGCGACTACTACGCCCGCGAAGCCGAAAAACTGCTGGCCGACCAGCCCGCCGACACGCCGTTCCGCAGCAAAGTCGTGTTCGACCCCATCGGCGGCGTATTCGCAATCATGCCTTGGAATTTTCCGTTCTGGCAGGTGTTCCGCCAAGCGGCGGCCTCGCTCATGGCGGGCAATGTGCTGCTGCTCAAGCACGCCCCGAACGTGAGCGGCTGCTCGCTGGCCATTGAGGGCATTTTCCGGCAGACAGGTGTGCCCGAAGGCGTTTTCCAGTCGCTGGTCATGGATATTACTGACACGGAATACGTGATCCAGCAACCCATCGTGCAGGCCGTCACGCTCACGGGCAGCGAACGGGCGGGCATGAGCGTGGGCGCATTGGCGGGCAAACACATCAAAAAAAGCATTCTTGAACTGGGCGGCTCCGACCCGGTGCTGGTGCTGGACGATGCTGACTTGGACAAGGCCGCCAAAATCGCCGTGCAATCGCGGATGCAGAATGCGGGGCAGAGCTGCATCGCCGCCAAACGTTTTTTCGTAACACCAAAAAACGCGGAAGCCTTCACGGAAAAAGTCCACGGATTCATCAGCCAGATAAGACAAGGAAACCCGCTGGACGAGAACAACCAGATGGGACCGATGGCGCGGCTGGACTTGGCCGACAGTCTGGAAAAACAACTCCGCGAATCGGTGGCGCAAGGTGCAAGGTTGGTTTTGGGCGGCCAGCGCGACGGAGCCAATTTCCAGCCCACGCTGCTAACCGAAACCGGCACGCAAATGCCGGTTTTCCAAGAGGAAACCTTCGGCCCGCTGGCTTCGATTTTCATAGTCAAAGACGAACGTGAAATGGTGGAAATGGCCAACCAAAGCCGCTATGGCTTGGGAGCCACCATTTTTTCGGAAGACCGCGACCGTGCCGAACGCTTGGCCCGCGACCTTGATTCGGGCAGTGTGTACATTAACACATTGCTGCGTTCGGATGCGCGGCTGCCGTTTGGCGGCGTGAAAAAATCGGGCTACGGACGCGAAATGTCCGGCTTCGGCATCCGCGCACTGGTGAATGTGAAAACGGTGGTGGTGGGTTGAACGGCCCGGCTGGTTGCCGTTTTGCCGGAAGCCGCAATTCCAACCCCGCTTTTCTTATCTTTGCGGCGCGTTTCGGAATAGTATCTTCCAAAAAGGCAAAACCCGCCCATTCCATCACTCGCCCATTCAACCTTGATTCATGCAACTCATTGACGGAAAGAAGATTGCCCAGGAAATGCGCCTTGAAATTGCGGCCGAAGTAGCGGCAATCAGGGAGCGAAACGGAAAAATACCGTATCTGGTGGCCGTGCTGGTGGGTGGCGACGGCGGCAGCGAAACCTACGTGAGCCACAAGATGAAGGCCTGCGCCGAAGTCGGTTTCCGGTCGGCGGTGTACCGCTATCCCGACACGATTGCGGAAAGCGAACTGCTGGCCGTCGTCGAATCCATCAACCAAGACCCGGAAGTGGACGGGCTGATTGTGCAACTGCCGCTGCCCAAACACATCTCCGTGGATAAGGTGACCGAGAAAATCCGGCCCGAAAAGGACGTGGACGGCTTCCACCCCGTCAATATCGGCCGCATGGTCAAGGGCTGGAACTGCTACCTGCCCGCCACGCCCAACGGCATCGTGGAACTGATGCGCCGGAGCGGCATTGAAACGGCGGGCAAACATTGCGTGATCATTGGCCGCAGCCAGATTGTGGGCCTGCCCATGAGCATACTCATGCAGCGCAACCTGGAGCCGGGCAACTGCACCGTGACGATATGCCACAGCCGGACGCAAAATATGCCCGCAATTACGCGGCAAGCGGATATTTTGATTGCCGGTTTGGGCAAACCGGGCTTCGTGACCGCCGACATGGTGAAGGCCGGAGCCGTGGTCATTGACGTGGGTACGACGCGCGTTGTGGACGCAACCAAAAGATTAGGTTTCGCGCTGAAAGGCGATGTGTTGTTTGAGGAAGTGGCTCCCAAGTGCAGTTTCATCACGCCCGTGCCCGGTGGCGTGGGGCCGATGACGATTGTGAGCCTGCTGCAAAACACGTTGAAAGCCGCAAAAAAGGAGATTTACGGCTGAAAGGAAAAATATGGAAAATAGTATGTCTGAAAAAGCCCAAACCCCTCTTTCAATTCAGAATTCTGAATTCAGAATTCTGAATTTGCCATTGATGGAAGCCTTCTACACCATTCAGGGCGAGGGTTTCCATCAGGGCAAGGCCGCGTATTTCATCCGGCTGGGCGGCTGTGATGTGGGCTGCGTGTGGTGCGATGTCAAGGAAAGCTGGGATGCGGCGGCGCATCCGTCGGTTTCCGTGAAAAATATTGTCAATCAAGCACTTGCGTATCCGGGACGCATGGCCGTGATTACCGGCGGCGAGCCGCTGATGCACAACCTGGATTTCCTGACCGAATTGCTGCAAACCGCCGGTTTCCAAACCAACATCGAAACTTCGGGTGCGCACCAGGTTTCGGGCCGTTGGGACTGGGTTTGCTTTTCGCCCAAGAAATTCAAGGCTCCGCATCCAAGCATCTACGCCGTGGCCCACGAGTTGAAAGTAATTGTCTACAACCAATCCGACTTCAAATTCGCCGAAGACCATGCCGCCCAAGTGAAGCCGGGTTGCCAACTGTATTTGCAACCCGAATGGGGCAAATCGGCCCAAATGCTGCCTTTGATCGTGGATTACGTGAAAGCCAACCCGCAGTGGCATATTTCGCTGCAAACGCACAAATATATGGATATTCCGTGATTCCGTATTGGCTGTTTCAAGTTAAAAACAGTATCTTTTCAAATCGCCAAACCCTCTTATCCCAACCAAACCGCGTATGCTCCGGAAACTCTACGTAATTGCCTTCGTTTTTCTGTCATTTGCCGCCCACGCCCAGAAAACCGTTCCCAAGTCGCCGCCACGCGCCGAGGGCGAAGGCCCGTTTGCGCGCCTCATCATCCGGGGCGTGACGCTGATCAACGGAACCGGTTCGCCGCCCGTTGGCCCGGTGGATATTGTGGTGGAACGCAACCGCATCAAATCCATCCGCACGGTCGGCTATCCGGGCGTGCCCATCAGCCCCGAAGACCGCCCCAAGGCCAACCCCGGCGACAAGGAACTGAACGCCGAGGGAATGTACCTGCTGCCCGGCCTGATTGATATGCACGGGCACATTGGCGGCGCGGCGCAGGGCACATCGGCCGAGTACGTGTTCAAGCTCTGGATGGCGCACGGCATCACCACCATCCGCGACCCGTCGTGCGGCAACGGGCTGGACTGGGTGCTGGAACACAAGGTCAAAAGCCTCGCCAACGAAATTACCGCGCCGCGCATTCTGGCGTATTCGGTGTTCGGGCAGGGCCGTTTCGAGTCCATCGCCACACCCGATGAAGCCCGGCAGTGGGTGCGCGACATCCGCAAGAAGGGCGCGGACGGCATCAAGTTTTTCGGTGCCCGCCCCGACATCATGGCGGCTGCCTTGGACGAACACAGGAAACTCGGGATGCGGTCGGCGTGCCACCACGCCCAAACCGACGTGGCGCGGCTGAACGTGCTGCAAACCGCCAAGATGGGACTGACTTCGATGGAACACTGGTATGGCCTGCCCGAAGCCCTGTTCACTAAACAAACCATTCAGGATTATCCGCCCGAGTACAACTACCAAAACGAAATGGACCGGTTTGAGGAAGCCGGACGGCTCTGGAAACAGGCCGCGCCGCCGCATTCCGAAAAGTGGAGCCAAGTGATGGACGAACTGATCAGAATGGATTTCACCATTGACCCGACGTTCAACATATACGAGGCCAACCGCGAACTGATGCTGGCCCGCCGCGCCGAGTGGCACGACGAATATACGCTGCCATCGCTGTGGAAATTCTACCAGCCCAGCCGCGTTTCGCACGGGTCGCACTGGCACTATTGGGGCACCGAGCAGGAGGTGGCCTGGAAGGAAAACTACCGCCTGTGGATGGCCTTTGTGAACGAATACAAGAACCGGGGCGGCCGCGTAACCACCGGCTCCGACTCGGGATACATCTACCAACTCTACGGTTTTGCATACATCCGCGAACTGGAATTGCTGCGCGAAGCCGGGTTCCACCCGCTGGAAGTGATCCGGGCGGCCACGCTCAAAAGTGCCGAGGCGTTGGGCATGGACAAGGAAATAGGTTCGGTGGAAGTGGGCAAACTGGCCGATTTCGTGCTTGTGGACGAAAATCCGCTGGCCAACCTGAAAGTGCTGTATGGCACGGGAGCCATCAAGCTCAACGACAACAACGAGGTGGTGCGCGTGGGCGGCGTGAAATACACAATCAAGGATGGCGTGATCTACGATGCCAAAAAACTGCTTGAAGACGTGCGCAAAATAGTATCCGACGCAAAGGCCAAAGCCGGTTTCCAGATGGCGCAGCCCGGCATGGAAAAGCGGTAGCATACGCTTTAGCTTGTGCCGGAAACCGCAGGTTTTCGCATCGCCACAAACCGGAACCAATTGCCTTTTTCAACACCCCGAGATGCAAACCGCTACGCATGGAACACGAGATTTTGCCCACCGAAAATAGTATCTCCCAAGAAGCCCAAACCCCCTCTTGCCAGAATTGCGGCGCGGTGGTGTCGGGCCGGTTTTGCGCGGCTTGCGGACAGCAATATCCGCAGGAACGCTTCACGGTCAAGGCGTTGTTGCATTCGGCTTACGAACACACATTCGAGTTTGACCGGGGTTTTTTCTTCACGCTCCGCGAGCTTTTCCTGCATCCGGCACGCGTGATCCGCGAGTATGTGGCGGGGCGGCGCAGCGTATATGCCAACCCGGTAAAATATCTGGCCATCTGGCTGGGCATCAGCACCGTGCTGACTTTTGCCTTCTTGGATACGGAGAAATTCACCAAGCAGACCTCCCAGCAGATGGTTTCGCAGCAGGCCGCAAAAGTGTCGCAGAAGCAAATGCGCCGCCTGCAAGAAGCGCAGGCCGACCTATCGGCACTGCAACTGGAACTGTTCCAGTATCCGCAACTCATGTACGCGCTTCTGGTTCCGCTGCTCAGTGCGTTCACGTTGCTTTTCTTCCGGCGCAGCGGATTCAACTACGCCGAGAACCTGGTTTTCAACACCTACATTTCGGCGCAAACCATTGCCCTGTTCGTTCCGTTCTATCCGCTCTACAAAATCCTGCCCGACCAGGCAGGGGCCATCAGCCAATGGGGTCTGCTCGCGGCCGGGTTGTATTTTGCCGGGAGCGGGGCGGTACTTTTCAAACGCAAAAGCTACCTTGTGGCTGGCCTCAAGGCATTTGCGGCCTATTGCCTGACATACGTGCTGTTCAGTTTGGTCTTTGGCGTGGTCGGTCTCGTGTATTTTTTCGTGATTGCAAAATGAAATTCCCGGTTTGGCCGGAGCCGGGTTTGGGGTTTTTGAAAGATACTATTTTCGGGAACGCCACGGCAACCGCCAACCCGCCCGTTTTCATGGCGCATCCATCCAGAACGCCATGGTCGCGTTGATGAGCCGGAACGGGCCGGGCCGGTTGGCCGCCAAGTGGCACGCGTAACCGCTGGCAAACGGCACGTTTTGCAAATGCCAGGTTTCACCATCCAGGCGAACCGTGCCGCCGGTTGCCGCCATGCCCGGAACCGGCACGCCCAACCCACGTCCATCCGCCTTGGCTACGGCCTCGCGGCGTGTCCAGTATTCGTAAAAGGCGTTGGTCTTATCGGGGGCGGCGCAAATAAGGTTCCAGTCGTGCAGGCTCACCTGGTTGCGAAACAGTTCAATATCTGTTTCCCTTACGCGTTCCAAGTCAATGCCCACGCGCTGCCAGCCACCCAAGGCGCACACCACGTAAGCCCCCGCGTGCGAGATATTGAAATCTGGGCCACCGGGCATGAACGGACGGCCCAATTCGTTGTAGCAAATGCGCGATAGGGCATCCCCATCGTTTGTCAGTGATTCCAATCCGTTTTGCAGCAGGATTTTCCCCGCCAGGCAGGCTTGGGCATCCTGCCATTTGCGGTAGCGGCGTACCTGTGCCTGCATGGGCTGCGGGATCCGCGCCAAGTGATGGGCGTACAGCGCGGGTTCCATCCTGGCATCCGAGCAGCGTGCGTAAAGTATAGTAATCATGGCGCGGTGATGTGCGGAACGGATGGTCTGGCCAAAATTAAGAAATATCATGGAGGCCCGTGCTTACAAATGGCCCGGCTTGGATACAAATACGGCCGACATGAAAAAAATACGTAAACCCGTGAAATATCACACCGTGGATTTTACGGGATGAATTCGTTTTTTGCCGGAACTCTTTTCAAACGGCTTCCTTATATTTGCGGCAGCCACGCCTCCGGGCAACAGCCATTTTTTCCCGCGCCCTTGCTTTGGGCCGCAGGCAATCCCGACACCAGTTTTGTCAGTTAACAAACCGCAATGGATTACCAACGCACCCATGAAACCCAGCCAACGGAAAGCCCTGTCGGCAACCGCGATTTTCCCGCATCTGTTTCCAGTTCGCCGCCAGCCGCCACCTGCGTGCTGATTGGCGAAAGTGCCTTGCTGGTGCAGTGTGCCAAAATATTGGCGGTGGGCAATTTCAAAGTCCTCGAAATTGTATCAAGCGATGCGCAGGTGAACCGGTTTGCCTGCGAAAACAACACGGACACCTTGGCCTCGGCGGCGCTGCTCGGCGAATTCATGGAAAGCCACCCGGTGGATTACTTGTTCAGCATCGGCAACCACCGCATTCTGCCGGCGGCGTTGCTGGGCAAGGCGAGGAAAGCGGCCATCAACTACCACGACGGCCCGCTGCCCCGGTATGCGGGCCTGAACGCCACTTTCTGGGCCTTGCTGAACGGCGAAACCGCGCACGGCATCACGTGGCACCAGATGGAGGCGGGCATTAACACCGGCGGCATTATGCAACAGGAATGGGTGGCCATTGAACCGGATGAGACATCGTTTTCCCTGAACATTAAGTGTCACGAGGCCGCCCTGCGGGGATTTGCCAAGCTGACCGAAAATCTGGCCGCTCAAGTGCCGCCGGTATGCCAAAACCCGGAACTCCGGTCTTACTACGACACCGAAAAACGCCTGCCGCACGGAGGAATCGTGTCGTGGAAGGTGGGGGCCGAACAAATCGGGCAGTTGTGCCGGGCCACCGATTTCGGGTTCTACCGCAATGCGCTGGGCCTGCCCAAGATTGCCCTAGGCCGTGCGCTGGTGCTGGCGGGCGGAACCTCCGTGTCCGGCACGATTTCCACTAAGCCGCCGGGCACCATTGTCGCCGCCACCGACGATTGCCTGACGGTATCCACCGGCACAAAGGATATCCAGATCCGGCAGGTGACCGACTTGGACGGCAAGCCACTGGCCATTCTGCCGTTGCTCGCGGCGCATGGCTTGCAACCCGGCTCCGTACTGGCCGAAATGGATGCCACCCTCCTTGAACGCATCGAGTCTCTGGATGCACTGACCGCCCGCAAGCAGAATTACTGGGTGCAAAAACTGCAAAAAACGCAGCCCACCGCCCTGCCCTTTGCCAGCCGCCTGCCCATTGCCGGCGCGGATGCCGGGCGGCCGCACCGCGTGCCGGTTGCCTTGCCCGCCGGAATAGACGACTTTGCGCAGGCACACCATCCCGGATCGGTTCTGAACGAACTGCTGGCCGTGGCCTTTCTGGTTTACCTTTCGCGCATCACGGGCCTGTGTGACCTGCACGTAGGCTTTGTTTCAGCCGAACTGCACGGAAAACTTTCCGGCCTGCCCGGCTTCTTTGCCGGCCAAGTGCCCCTGCACGCAACCGTGAACCCGGACGACGATTTTGCGGCCACCTGCCGCACCATGGACGGGGAACTGCAAAAAACGAGGCAGGGACTAACTTACGCCCGCGACTTGGCAATGCGGCATCCGGATATGTGTCCAAGCGAGGAATTGCGGGCCGAACGGGTTTTTCCGGTCGTAATTGCGGAAGCGGAAACCGGCGGCGGGGCCTACTCGTGCTTGGGCAAGGAAGTCACCGTGCTGCTGGACGGAAATGCGGGAACGGTTGACTTCATCGCCGACCCCGCCAAACTGGATTTGGCGGCGGTGCAGCGCATGGCTGACCAGTTTGCGGTCTTGCTGGCAAGCCTGCTTGAAAACCCCGCCGAATGCACCGGCAAACTGCGGCTGCTGCCGCCACCGGAACAACACAGGATATTGGTGGAATGGAACCGCACCCAACGTCCCTACCCCACCGAGGCGTGCATCCATGAATTGTTTGAGCGGCAAGCCGACCGCACCCCGGATGCAGTGGCAGTGGTGTGCGGCGGGCAACATTTCAGCTACCGCGAACTGAACGGACGCGCCAACCGGCTGGCCCACCAGTTGATTGGCGCGGGGGTTGGCCCGCAGGTGCTGGTAGGCATCTGCGTGGAAAAAAGCTTGGAAACGGTGGTGGGCGTACTGGGTATCATGAAGGCGGGCGGAGCTTATGTGCCTTTGGAACCATCGGCCCCCAAAGACCGCCTTGCCTTGGTACTCGACGACCTGCAACTCACCGTGCTGCTGACGCAGACAAATTTGAAGAACAAATTTGAAGGCCAGCCCTTCCAAATAATCGCGCTGGATGCGCAGGCATCCGACCCGGCAGACAACAGCCGCAACCCCGCAAGCGGGGTCACCGCCGACAACCTGGCCTACATCATCTACACCTCCGGCTCCACTGGCATTCCCAAAGGGGTAATGGTGCGCCACCGTCCGGTTGTGAACCTGATAGACTGGGTGAACCGCACGTTCGCCATGAACGCCCATGACCGGGTGCTGTTTGTCAATTCATTGGGGTTCGACCTTTCGGTTTACGATATATTCGGCCTGCTGGCGGCTGGCGGCTCGGTGCGGGTAGCCTCCAAAGACGAGTTGCACAACCCGCAGCGGCTGCTGGAAATACTGCACGAAGAGCCGATAACGCTCTGGAACTCCGCCCCGGCCACCTTGAGCCAACTGGTTCCGTTTGGCGAAACGGTTGTACCGGCGGCCACCGCACCGCTCCGGCTGGCGTTTTTGAGCGGCGACTGGATTCCGATGGGCCTGCCCGGCTGGCTCACGCGGCATTTCACGCAGTGCCAGGTCATCAGCCTGGGCGGCGCGACCGAGGCGGCCGTCTGGTCCAACTATTTCCCCATCCCCCGCCAACTTGATGAGCAATGGGTGAGCATCCCCTACGGTTTTCCCATCCAGAATGCCAAATACCACATCTTGGATGCGCACCTGCAACCCATGCCCGTGGGCGTGGCCGGCGAGCTGCACATTGGCGGCGAATGCCTGGCCGACGGCTATTTCAAACGCCCGGAACTGAACGCGGAAAAATTCATAGCCGATCCGTTCGGCTGGAATGCCGGAGCCAAACTCTACCGCACCGGCGACTTGGCGCGGTATATGCCCGACGGCAACATTGAATTTCTGGGACGCAAGGACCACCAAGTGAAAATCCGGGGATACCGCATCGAACTCGGCGAAATAGAAGCGGCCTTGTCCGGCCACGGGGCGGTACAGGAAACGGTCATCGTGGCCAGCCCCGATGCCTCGGGCAGCAAACGGCTGGTGGCCTACGTGGTTGCCAAACCCGGAGCCGCCCTGGATGTGGCGCAACTGCGGGCGTTTTTGAAAGACAAGCTGCCCGAATACATGATTCCCGCGCTGTTTGTGCGGCTGGCCGCCATGCCCCTGAACCCCAGCGGCAAAATAGACCGCCGGGCATTGCCGCCGCCCGAACCCACCGACACCGCGAACTGCGAAAAGCCCCGCACACCCGCCGAATACCTGCTTGCTGGACTTTGGGCAAAAACATTGCAAATGAGCGAGGTAGGCATCCACGACCATTTTTTTGAGATAGGCGGACACTCGCTGCTGGGCGTGCAATTCATAGCCGAACTCCAGCGGAAAACCGGGCGGAGCCTGCCCCTGTCGCTCTTGTTTGCACACCCCACCATCGCCTCATTTGCCAGACTCATTGAGGAACAGCACGATCCCGGCGTTTGGGATTCGCTGGTCGCCATCCAGACCGGCGGCGAGAAAACGCCCCTGTATTGCGTGCATCCCATCAGCGGCGGGGTCGAATACGCCAGCAAGCTTGCCGCCTGCCTTCCCGCAGACCAGCCCGTGTACGGCTTGCAGGCCGTGGGCATGAATGGCAAGGACACGCCCTTGAAGACCGTGCCCGAAATAGCGGCGCACTACTTGGCCTTGGTGCTGGCCCACCAGCCCAACGGCCCGTACCACCTGTCGGGATACTCCATCGGTGGACTCATCGCCTACGAGATGGCCCAGCAACTGCACGCATCGGGAAGGGAGGTTGCCACCCTCATCCTGTTCGACACCTACCCGGCACGCAGCCGGTTCGTGACTTACGACAATATCGGGCTGGAATACATCGCGGAAAGCTGGGCGAAACTGATGTTCGACTTTTCGGTTCCCTTAGGGCAAAGGTGGCAGATTTTCAGGAGCATGAGGGCCATGCAGGGCCGGTTTCGCCGCACCCTGTTTCTGCACCTGAAGAGCCAAGCAAGGCTTCTCAGCAAGACAAACGAGGCGGCAGCCAGCCAGCACGATGCTTGGGACAAGGTTCTGGGTGCGCTGTGGCGGGCCGGCAGGCACTACCGCCAGCGGCCCTACCAAGGCAAACTCGTATTCATCCGCGCATCCGAAAACATTGCCAAGCACCTGCGCAAATCGGATTTCGGCTGGCAGCGGATTGTGGGGCCGACAGTGGCCGTCCACGAAGTGTCCGGCGACCATTTCTCACTGTTCAAAGACCAGCAGAGCCTGGACGAGATAGCGGACGTTGTGCAACAGCACCTGCCGTAAATCCGCAACGGGGCAGGGATGCGGCGCAAAGGCAGCGGGGGGTTTGGCGTTTCCGGGAGATACTATTTTGAAGATGCTGTTTTTCGGACTCACGCAAAACCCCCAGCCCACAACCCCGATTCCGCCGGGGCGGAGAAATTTGCCATCCGTGGCGCGTGCAGACACGCGCCACCCTCGTGTCTGCACGAGACGGCCGCCAAATCACGGACAACCTGATTGGCAATGGTGCGTGGCAACTTGAATTCCTTCACAAACGCCACCCCAAAAGCCAAGCCGCCTTGCCGGAAAAGCCCGCCAATCCATGCCACGCAAAATCCGCAATCCGGCCACAGAAATCGCCCGAAGTGTTGTACTTTTGTCCCCGCTTCCACCAATCCTTACCGCACACGTGACGTTAATAAAATCCATTTCGGGCATCCGGGGAACCATCGGGGGCAAAAGTGGCGGCGCACTCACGCCGCTCGACGTACTGAAGTTTGCCGCCGCCTACGGAACCTGGGCCAAAAGCCAGACCGGCAAGCAAGCCAAAATCATTATCGGGCGTGATGCGCGGCCTTCGGGCGAGATGATTTCGCGCATTGTAGCCTCCACGCTGCAAGGCTTGGGCATTGATGTGGTTGACTTGGGCCTGTCCACCACGCCCACCGTCGAGATGGCGGTTGTGATGGAGCAGGCCGCTGGCGGCATCATCATCACGGCCAGCCACAACCCGGTGCAATGGAATGCGCTGAAACTGCTGGATTACAAAGGCGAGTTCATCTCAGCCGCCGATGGCGAGGCCATTATTCAATTAGCCGACAGCGAAGATTTTACGTTTGCCGAAGTGAAGAAACTGGGCAAATACCGCACCGACCACAGCTACCTGCAAAAACACATTGAAGCCATTCTGGCCCTGCCACTCGTGAACCGGGCGGCCATCGCGAACCGCGACTTCAACATAATCATAGATGGCATCAACTCGTCGGGCAGCGTGGCCGTGCCAATGCTGCTGACTGCCTTGGGCGTGAAAAGGCAGACCCTGCTTAACGGCGACACTTCCGGCGTGTTTGCCCACAACCCGGAGCCGCTGCCCGAAAACCTGACCCAGATTGCGACCGAACTCGAAAAAGGCCGCTACGACCTGGGCATTGTCGTGGATCCGGACGTGGACCGGCTGGCGTTTGTGTGCCAAGACGGCAGTATGTTTGGCGAGGAATACACGCTGGTGGCCGTGGCCGATTATGTATTGAAAAACCAGCCCGGCGGCAACACGGTTTCCAACCTGTCGTCCACGCGTGCCCTGCGCGACGTGACCGAGCAGTACGGGGGCCGGCACTTTGCCGCTGCCGTGGGCGAGGTGAACGTGGTGGCCGCCATGAAAGCCAACAACGCCGTGATTGGTGGCGAAGGCAACGGCGGCGTAATCTACCCGGCACTGCACCACGGACGCGACGCGCTGGCGGGCATTGCGCTGTTCCTGAGCCACTTGGCCGAGTTCGGTCAATCCGTTTCGCGGCTGCGGGCCTCGTATCCCGACTACCACATTTCCAAGAACAAGATTGAACTCACGCCCGATATTGACGTGGATGAGATACTGGCGGTAATCCAGGAGAAATACGCCAAAAACCCCGTCAACACCGTTGACGGCGTGAAAATAGAGTTTGGCCAGGAATGGGTGCATTTGCGCAAATCCAACACCGAGCCCATTATCCGCATCTACTCCGAATCCGACTCGCAATCCACCGCCGAATACCTGGCCAACAAGATTATCAGCGACATCAAGGAAATCGTGGGGCGCAAAATAAGAATGTAACCTTGGCATTCGGATTTCGGAAGTCAGATTTTGGATTTTGATTTGAAATTCCCTGTTCCGAGATCCCAATTCCGCAATCCGAACTTCACCATGCGCATTTATCTGGACAATGCCGCCACCACACCGCTCGACCGGGAAGTGCTGGAAGCCATGCTGCCCTACCTGACCGAATTCCACGGCAACCCGTCGTCCATCCACACGCACGGACGCGAAGTGCGGGCGGCCATTGAAAAGTCGCGCCGAACGGTGGCAACGCTGCTGCACACCTCGCCCGCCGAGATTTTCTTCACCTCGGGCGGCACCGAAGCCGACAATACGGCCATTTGCTCGTGCATTTGCACCTACAGCCTCACCCACGCCGTTACCAGCCGCTTGGAACACCACGCCGTGCTGCACACCTTGGAAGATTTGGCTGAAAAAGGAACCATTGCGCTGAGCTACGTGCGCACCGACAGCCAAGGAAATGTGGACTTGGCGGATTTGGAAAACCTGCTGAAAGCCAATTCCCGTTCGCTGGTGTCGCTGATGCACGCCAACAACGAAATCGGCAATATCATTGACATACAAGCGGTTGCCGAAATCTGCAAGGCACACGGCGCATTTTTCCACTCCGATACCGTGCAGACGGTGGGCCACTACCCGCACAACCTGCAAGAGACCAAAGTGGATTTCATTGTCGGGGCGGCGCACAAGTTCCACGGCCCCAAAGGCGTGGGTTTTCTGTACGTCAATGCCGACACCAAAATCCAGCCCTTCATCCACGGCGGCGCACAGGAACGCAATATGCGCGGCGGCACCGAAAACGTGTACGGCATTGTGGGCCTGGCGAAAGCCTTGGAAATTGCCAACCGCGACCATGAAAATGACAAAAGCCACATCCTGAACCTGAAAAGCCGCATGATTGGCAGGTTGCAAGCCGAAATCGAGGACATTAGATTCAACGGTGGCTGTGCGGATTTGGATTGCAGCCTCTACACGGTTCTCAACGTCAGCCTGCCGCCTTCCGAAATCGGCGATATGCTGCTGTTCAACCTGGACATCGGGAAGATTTCCGCTTCGGGCGGCAGCGCGTGTTCCAGCGGCTCGGAAACGGGTTCGCACGTGCTGCAAGCCCTGAACGTATCGCCCAGCCGCGCCAACGTGCGCTTTTCGTTCAGCAAACACAACACCGCCGAAGAAATTGACCACGTGGTGAATGTGCTGGCCGGCATGTATGAGAAGGTGAAATAGCCAGCAGCCAAGCGTAGCTGGACTTTCCAAGTACGGCGGCCAAGTTCACGGGCGGGTTTGGGCTTTCCGAAAGATACTATTCTTACCGGGTACAAATCGGCGGCTGCAAGGCAGTGGCCGGGCTTTCCAAGTACAGTGGTGAAGATGCGCGCCAAAAAAAGCCGGACAACAAAACCGGAAAAAACATTTATTTTTTTGCGGGTTTTCGTAATATTGCACTCCCAACCATGGCATATTCGGGATGTAGCGCAGCCTGGTAGCGTGCTTGCATGGGGTGCAAGAGGTCGCAGGTTCGAATCCTGTCATCCCGACCATTAAGCCTGAATATGGTGAAGCGACTTTAACTGACTGACCCGACATGGCTTTTTTCGTGTATGTTTTGCATAGCGACAAGCTCCAAAAGCATTATGTAGGACACACGGATGACCTTGAGAAAAGGCTGTCAGAACATGATTCAGGCAAGGGCAAATTCACAATGACTGGCACACCTTGGAAGTTTCTTTTCTCATTTCCATGTCCCGACAGGGCATCGGCGATGAAACTCGAAACCAAAATCAAAGGGCGAGGCGTGAAAAGGTTCTTGGAAGACGCGAAGAATTGACTGGCCGTACCGCTTGGCGGCGTGTCCCGCCGGTGGCGGGAAGGTCGCAGTTTCGAATCCTGTCATCCCGACTCCATAAAAAAAAGAGGCTTCCACGCCTCTTTTTTTGTGTCCTTGGTTTTCGTCCGGCTTGGGTAGGCCGCCGCCAAAATAGTATCGTTGAAAAAGCCCAAACCCCTGCTGCTGCTGCAAGCGGGAACGCTTGTACCAGTTGCCTTGCGTATGGCCCGGCAAACCCGACAATTAGCCGGGCTTGCCTTTCAAGGCTTTACCCCGGCGAATGGTCAGGCTCAAAGCCATGCTTCCGCTGCCTCTTCTGTTTTCGGGCCATCACACATTTGAAAAAAACACCGCAAAACAGTGTTTCGACAATTGAATTCTGATAATTTATTTTATAATTTAACCATTTGAATGTCAGTAATTTAAGCCCGAACTGCTACGTAAAATCAAGCGTGTAGGGCAATAGTATCTTTCCAAAAGCGCAAACCCAACGCGTACTACTGTTCCGAAAGTTTAACTTTGGCGACTTATTCGAATACTTAAATTCCTGACTTTCAATGATTTAAAAAAGAAAGTCAGCACATCAAATCATGTGTTTTGAACACTAAAACTGTTCAGGCTTTTAAATCTCACAATCCGAGCGGGCTGTTTCCCGTTACCGATGATCGGTTTCCCGTCACAAACATTTTCAGGCTCTTTACTGCAATTTTTTTGCAACCATCCATGTTGAGGGCCTCAAATAAGTTTCTGCCTTTATGCTACAGATTAATGCTGTCCGTCATTTGTTCAAATCCGTTGCCACGAAAGCGCAGAGGCAAAGGGTTTGCTTTTCTGGGCTGCCCGATGGCTTGCCTATCTGGCGTGCGGTTTTCATCCATGTACAAAGACCTATGATTGCGAACAAGAAAAAACTCGCCTGCTTGCTTGTCTGCCTTGCATCCGTGCTGTTGCCGGCAAACGCTTTCGGCCAGCAAAACCAAAACCCTTCCGCCTTCCCCGTTGAGGAGTGGGTCGAGAAACTGAGCGACAAAAGTGACCGGGGCACCGAGGAATATTTCCGGCTTCATCTTAACATGGCCTACAAAGACCCCAGTTTCATACTTTCGTTAATAGACCAACTGGAAAGCCACGTGGCCGACAACCCGTACTACAACGCGCGTTTCCTCGCGTCCAAACTCGCAACAATCTCTTACATCAGGAAAGGCTACCGAAAAGCCGATGTGGAAGCACTTGCGGGGAAGTTGCTGCAGGAAGCCTACCGCAGCAACGACAAGCACCTGATTGCCTTTGCCAACCTCACACTTGGCAGCATCATGTTCAATCGGCAGGAACTGGATTTGAGCCTGTACTACTACTTGCGGGCCGAGGAAATGAACCGGACGCTAAAAGTGGAGCCGTTGGCGCAAACCAGAATGTGGCTCCAGATGGGCGAAGTTTTTTTCCATACGCGGGCATACGAAAGCAGCATCACCTACACAAGGCTGGGTCTGCAAGGCCTGACTGACACCCTGCCCAGAAACTTGTGGGAGCGGGTGCTGTACGTGAACATGATCGGGCAGGCCTACCAGCGGCTCGGCAAACTGGATTCGGCGTTGGCCTATTACGGGCAGTCCATGCGGCTGGCCCGTTTGCTGGACTACCATGGAACGAACGACATTTGGCGCGGCATCAACGCGGGATGTATCGGGCAGGTGCTGCTGCTCCAAAACAAGACTGACCGGGCCAAGCATTTGTTCACCTACGGTTACCGTATCAATAAGGACAAGGAGCCAAACGTGGCAGCCAACAGCCTGCAATGGCTGGCCAGGGTAAACTTGGCGCAGGGCAAAAAAGACAGCGCGGTGCTGCACATACGCCAGGCCATCGGGATGCTGCGTGCCTCGCCGCTGCAAACCATCCAGCGAACCAACTACCTGCGCGACGCATACGCCACTGCCACAGATGTGTTCAGGGCCGCCAACAACGCCGACAGCGTGTATCACTACGCCAAACTGCACACGGCCCTGCACGACGAAATCGAGCAGAAAGCCTACGCCAGCAGCATGAATATGCTGAAAACCCGGCTTGACAATGAAAAAAGCCGGCAGACCATAGAAAACCTGCAAAAAGACAAGGAAACCGAAGAGCAGCGGATGAATTTTGTCTTGGCGGTCATCGTCCTGATTTCCATCATTTGCCTCCTGTACCTCAATTGGCGGCGGCGGAGACACCAGCACAAAGCCCAACTGGCCCTGCGGGAAAAAGCCGCCGCCGAAGCACTGGCCCGCCAGCAACTGGAACTGCTCACCCAGAACCTGAAGGAAAAAGTAAATTTGCTGGAAGAGTTGCAATGCCAACTCAACAACCGGCAGGAATCGGCGGAACGGCGGGAACTGATGCAGTCCATTGCAAGCCTGACAATCCTGACTGGCGACGATTGGGAAAAGTTCCAATCACTTTTTGTGAAACTCTACCCGAGTTTTTTCATAAACCTTCAGGAAAAGGTGTCCGACATCACCCCGGCCGAGATGCGAATGGCGGCTCTGTCACGGCTGCACCTATCCACCCACCAACTCGCCGCGATACTCGGCGTGTCGCTCAACAGCGTTTATAAAACCCAGCAACGGCTGCGCCAGCGGCTCAACCTGCAAGCGGAAGACAATGTGGAAAATACGCTCCTCAAACTCTGAGCCGGGCTTGCCCGGCTTCAAGGTTGGCATCGCATAACCGGAAGCCACCCCGGCTTCCGTGTGCGCTGTAATTTCCTTGTTTCACCCATTTGTACCGGTGCGCCGTAGCTGCACGGCTTCGGGTAAATTTTTCGTGGAATTGTATAGAAAAAGCCCGTTTATATCTGCAAAAAATACCATTGTGGCAATGTCAGGTTTTTGTCCACTCACCGGCAACTTTTTGTCACCATAACATCAGTCGGCATCTCCCTCCCGCTGCCTATTATTGCTCATTAATTTTCTACAGACATCAAGACCCCTGACCGAATGCAGGTTTGGGAAGGCGGATTTCTGAAACAAGAAAGCACTTGCGAGCAATGGCCTGTCCGAAAACGCGTGGGGGTTTGAGCTTTCTGGAAGATACTATTTCCAGACGCTGTTTTGCATTTCCGCAAGGAACTCCACCCCGGCAGACAAGCTGATACCAACCCAGCGAACAGACTTGTAAGGCAAACCATATAACTCATTGACTGTCAGAATATAACAACCCTATCACACGATAATCTATCTTGTTTGTGCGCACAATTCGCTTGATTCGTTTAGGGGTGGCCTGCTTTTTAATCCACGCCTTGGCATCTGTCCAAGCCCTCCCTACTGCCCAGCCCGACAAGCCACCGGGCCACCTTGCGGAAAAAGAAACCCGCCTCTGCGCCAACGCTGATGTGAGGGCATTGGCAATGAGTGCCAATGTCGTTATGCCTGCCCTCCGCCCACCACAAACCACGGCGCAGCAGGGCGTTGTATCGGTTTTGCAGTTGCCGCCCCTCCAAACGCGCTTCAACCAAACCTTCCGGCAGTCGTGGTGGGCTTACTTGGCTTGTGTTTTGGTGCTGGCTGCAAGCATTGCCAAGGGTGGTGGGATACGCCACTATGCAGGCCGCGTGCGGCACTACAGGCAAACCGAGTGGAAGCCCGCCGCACAGCCCCTGGAGTTGGACAACGCCAAGACGCAGCTTTTCGGCAGCGTGGCCGGTGACCTGCACGAACACATCAGAAAAATCGTAAGCAATGCTAAGCAGGGCGGATCGGTGAAAGGCATCCCGGAATTGGCACAGCAAATGGAGCAACAGGCGGCACTCATGCTGCACTTGGCCAGCCAACTCGCAGAATTGGGCCGCGCCGGAGCAGAAAAACCGCACTTGGCCACATTGTCATTGCCTGAAACACCCGCCACCGCGTGCGGCTTGGATGCCAGCGGCAGCATCCGAAACACTCCAAAAAAGCCGTTGTGGAAAGCCGTTTCCACGGCGCACCCTGTCTTGCTAAGTTTAAATGCCCGGCATTCGGCTCCGGACTGGCAAACAGGAACCGGCAGCATTGGTTTGGAAACACCGGCCGACCAAGAGTTTCTTAAACGCTTCAACCGGGAAGCCGAGGCACATCTGGCCGACGGAAACTTTGGCGTGAACGAACTGCTGCGCGAGTTGGGCACCAGCCGCACCCGGCTGCACCGCAAACTGAAGGCCGCCACCGGGCAGTCGGCGCACGAACTGCTGCGGGGCATCCGGATGCAAAAGGCCATGCACTTGTTGCGCACCACCAGCCTGCCCGTGGCCGAAGTGGCCTCCCGCGTGGGGTTTGGCAGCCCCTCGCACTTTGCCAAGGTGTTTGGCGAATACTTCGGATCCACGCCCAGCGCCACCCGCGAGCCGGCCGCCGCCGCTTAGCCGGTTGCTTTGCCAGCCAGTGCCAAACAAACTTGCAGCAACGCACCAAGCAATCCGGCAAAGCCATCCGCCCGACGGTCAGCCCGTTTATGCGTATTCACCTTTACCAGTGGCGCGTGTCTTCACGCGCCACCAGCGCAATTCTCCACAGCTTAATGTTGTGACACATACGCCGGTTCAAGGCTTTTCAGAAAATAGTATCCTTTCAAAACGCGAAACCCCGCTTGTGGAAAAACACCCGGAAGCCAAGCGGAAGTAACAATATCACAATCCGTCGGAACAATCATAACCTGCTGACTGCCAATGTCATCATTCGAATATTTCCGGAACCGCCGGCCAAACGAAGGAGGAATCAGATGTCAGTCGCGCACCGAAGCCGGGGCTTGCGGGCAAGTAAACGCCGGGCAGCCACAATAAAACAAAACAAACCCATGAAACCCCTGACCCTCGCCCCCATCCTTTTGCTGTGCTGCGGCCTTGCGTGCCCGGCCCAAACCCAAGCCGACAAACAGGCCGTGCGCGGTATGATTCATAAACTCGACGACATCTGGAACGCCCGCGACTACCACAACAAGGCCACTTATGAGGTGTATGAAAAAGACACGGTGATGATAAACCCGGTGGGTATGCACTGGCGGGGCCGCGCCGAAATCATGCAGGCCCGCCAAGCATTCGGTGAAATGATGCTGCGCCACATCTCAGCCGAAAGCCGTCCGCTGCAAATCCGCTTTCTGGCTCCTTCGGTGGCGCAGGCCACGGTGCGGGTGCGCTACCAGATTGAACACAACTACGAACTGCCCAAGGGCAAGCGGGCGGGCAGCCAAGGCGAGGTGTACTATTCAATAATCAGCGCGGTGCTCACCAAAACCGGCGACACGTGGCGGGTGGCGTTGTGGCAGGAAACCAACCTAAACCCCGAAACACTGAAATTCGACCCGGTGAAGCAGGCGGTGAACTGGTGATTGGCGTTGCACTTGGAACCCCAGCCCCTCCCCGCAAGGGAGGGGCTTTTTGCTCCCCTCCCGGCAGGAAAGCCTGCCTGTCGGCAGACAGGGGGCCGGAGGTGGGGTTGTCAGTTCTTGTTTTGCGTGCCGGAAGCGCAAACCTCCCGCAATTGAATCCGGGAGGTTTCGCGGTTTTGAAAGATACTATTTTCAACCTCACCCCCGGCGCAACTTCATCCAGTAATTTGCTGCCAATCCATAACCCGCAGGACTCACGCAAAATGCGCACGGAAGCGTGGTCCGTAAGCAGACTCTGGCAAAGTTCAAAACCCTGCCAAGGTTTGTGCCTGAGAGCCAACCCAAAAAACCGCATCCGGCACAAATGCGACAGCACGCGGCACAAACACGACAATCTGCGGCACAAATGCGATACCGCCCCGCCCGGCCCGGCCCCTATCTTTGTAATGTTAACCGGCCGGTTTGCAAAAGCAGATGCCGAACAGCTTCGATATAGTAGGCGCACTCCAGATTACTTAATCTCTTAAAACCATGAAAAAATCAGTGAAAACCCTCGCTCAAGTGTCTTTCAAGAAAGTGCAAACTCCTGCTGCCGTACAAGGTGGCCGGAAGAGAATGATTGATTGATACCGAACAAAACGGAAAGACCCCCTCACCGGGGCCTTTCCGTTTTGTTGTGCCACGCTTTCAAGCCGCTGAGCAGAACCATTTGTTTGCGGTGGGCTACGGCAAACGCAAAGACCCGCCGCCGGGCCAAAACCGGATTGCGTTGGCCTGAACACTTAAGTGCCCATGCAATATCAGTTGACATTAAGATTTCATTTAAAACGCTGATTTTCAAATACTTATAGTTTAAAATAGTGCCGTTTTATTTCGTCCAA
>JAYWIH010000145.1:0-9077 GCA_043789005.1 Sphingobacteriales bacterium | reverse complement strand
CCGACAATGGATTCCGCAACCCGCGCCATGCGCACAAGCAAGGAACTGATTCTGGCAACCAAGCCTTTCATGCACGAAAACCGGTCGCGCAGTTGGCTCGAAACGTTGGGCACGCTGGTGCTGTTGGCGGCGGTTCTGGGCATTACTTTCACCGGCCTGCCGCTGGCGGTCAGGTTGGCGGCCAGTTTTGTGTGCGCCTTGCTTTACGTGCGGATGTTCGTGATTTACCACGACTACCAGCACCACGCCATCCTCCAGAAATCACGGGTGGCGCAATGGATTATGCAGGCGTTCGGCGTGTATATGCTCACGCCGCAAACCATCTGGAAACGGTCGCACGACCACCACCACAGCCATAATTCAAAGCTCACCATCACCGGTATCGGCTCGTACCCAACGCTTTCCAAGGCCAAGTTCCTGGGCCTGACCAAAACGCAGCAGCGGATATACCTGCTCAACCGCCACCCGTTGACGGTGGTTTTCGGATATTTCACGCTGTTCATTTACTGGCTCAACGTGAAATCATTCATCCAAAGCCCCAAAAAACACGTGGATTCGCTGGTTGCATTGCTGTTTCACGTGGCGGTGGGGGCGGTTATCTGGTATTTCTTTGGCTGGCAGGGGTTTCTCATCAGTTGGTTCATGCCTTTTTTCATCGCATTTGCCATCGGGTCATACCTTTTTTATTCGCAGCACAATTTCCCGTCGGCCCAGTTTCGCGAAAACCACGATTGGACCTACGACCACGCCGCGTTGTCGTCGAGTAGTTTCATGGTCATGCACCCCGTCATGCACTGGCTCACGGGCGACATCGGCTACCACCACATCCACCACATGAACTCCCGGATTCCATTTTACCGTCTGCGCGAAACCATGCGCAGCATCCCCGAACTCCAAACCGTTTCGACAACTTCCTGGAACCCCGTGGAAGTGTGGCGTTGCCTGCGGCTCAAGCTCTGGGATGCCGACAAAGGCCGGATGATTACGCTCCGGGAAATATGAAACAAGCCCCCCAAAGCCTCCCCCAACCCCCTCCGAAGGAGGGGGCTTTTGAAATAGGGGGGCTGTCAATCCGCCAAGCCGGTTTTACCGATGCGGCCATGCTTGCCGCGCTGGGCAGACGCACTTTTGAAGAGGCGTTTGCCGACCAGAACACGCCCGAAAATCTGGCGGCCTACATATCTGAGGCCTACACAACCGAACAGTTTGCCAAGGAATTGCGTGACGAAAACTCGGTTTTTTACGTGGCCCGCCTGAACCAAACGCCCGTGGGCTACGCCAAACTGCGCAAAAACGGCATTCCCGAAAATAGCCTGCCTGCCGGAGAGGCAGGTATCTTTGAAAACACCCAAACCCCCCGCTTGGCCATGCCGTGCATGGAATTGCAGCGCATCTATGTATTGCGTGAAAACATTGGCACGGGCACAGGCAAACGACTGATGGAGCAATGCCTGCAAACCGCCCGGCAACACGGCTGCGCTACCCTCTGGCTCGGCGTGTGGGAACGCAACGAAAAAGCCATCGCCTTCTATGGAAAATGGGGTTTCACAGTGTTCGGCTCGCATATTTTTCACGTCGGCAACGACCCGCAGACCGATTTGCTCATGCGGCTTGAATTGTGAGGTTTGCGGTGGCGGGTTTCAATAAAATTCCTCTTCCGCATTGTCGTCTTTGACAACGGGCTGCGCAACGCCCACCGTTTCTATTTACAGTTGTTGCCTGAACAATTCCTCAAACAAAGTCACCCGTTTCACTACCCGAATTGCCAACAATATTCCCGTGATGTGAAACACGCATGAGATGATGGCAAAAAGAGCGGCTTGGTTCAAATCATCGTCATCAGCTATTTTGGACAGAACCTGAGTTGCAATGTTACCGCCAATGAATGCGAACCACCATGTCCGTACCATTTCATGGTGTTGGGGAATTTCAGTGAATTCCACCTGGGTTTTGTACCATATTTCCTTCATGATCCGGTAAGGCATGACAAGGTTTGCAAAGGGCACAAACCAAGCCCCCGCTGCCCACCCTTCGCCCATTTCCAAGTGGTGCCCGGCTTTTTTCAAATTGTGGTAAGCCCGCCGAAACCATTGGATGTACGTGATGGCAACCCCTATGTACACCCCGACAATCAGCAGATACACAAGGCCAAAGAATATTGCTGACAAGTTTTCTTCAATGCCGCTCGTTGCCAGAACCAACGCACTGGCAAGAATGAGAAGGATACAAGCCCCCAGCAACACCCAGAAGAAAAGAACCACCCGGCGGGCACGTTCGCTGTTGTCAAGAATCGGAATCATGGGAGATGAATTGTTCGGGCGTAAGTACGCGAGAAAATAGTATCCCCTGAAACGCAAAAACCCGCCTTTCTTACAAAGGCGGGTTTTTGTGTTTTCACAGGTTTGCGTGTTTTCAAAGATACTATTTTGGCGGGCGGGCCTTGCGTGAAAACCCGCGAGGTTTTGAAACGTTACGGATTGGCAGGTTGGGTTGCCAGCTTGCCCGTCAATCCGGTCATTTTCGCGTTCAGGTTCTGGATGGCTTTCAGGTAGCGGCTTTCCAAACTTGGCAGGTTGGCCGTTGATTTCAGCGAGGCCTCGTACATGAAACCTGGCAGCATCCACGAAGCGTAGCCGCTGTACGGGTCGGGCGAGGCGTATAGCGAACGGTACCACGCGCCGTAGGCCATACCCTGCGGATCAATGAACGATTTTTCGAGCGACAGCAGGGTTTGGTTAATTTCGCGGATACTGGTTTTTTTCAGTTTTCCGCCTTGCAAAGCCGCTTGCAGGGCGGTGGTGCAGGTTGCGCTGTTTTTCTTCAGTTCGGCCACGGCCTGCATTAGTGGCGCGCACGAGTAGGCGGCATGGTAGGTTTTGATGTTTTTTTCGATACTATTCAGGTGCGTTTCCAAATCTGCGGCGTAGCGGTTCATGCCGTAAGGTATCAAATCGGCATTGGCGAGGCGCAAGGCTATGACCCCAAACACCTGCGTCACCATTGGCCCCATCTTGAAAGTGGAATCCACGAATTTCTGGTAGTAGGCAAAATTGTCGTAGGCCGAGTGGTAAGGCGTAACGCCGTCCGTGCCGCCACTCAGCGACGGTATGCCCACGTGCGTGTAGAACGCGATATGATCCGAGCCGCCGCCCAAGTTTCCGATGGGCGGTTCGGCGGCTTGGGGTTTCTGCGCCATCCATTGCTGGTACACCGTCTGGTTGGAGTCCGGGTAGGCCACCGCCTGCGTGGCTTCGACCAGAAGCTGCTTGAGTGAAGGCGATGCGGCGGCTCCGAAAGTGCGGCCCGACACGGCCGCGTCGGCGTTCATGTATGCCACGGCTTTGGCGGCCAGTTCGTCGCGGTGCTGCTCCACCCATTCCGTGGAGCCGATCACGCCGAATTCCTCCACATCCCAATGGCAGATCTTAATGGTGCGTTTGGGGCGGAATCCGGCCTTCGACAATTCGCCCAGTGCCTCGGCCAAGCCAATCAGCATGGCCGTGCCGCTGTTGGGGTCGGTGGCTCCGTGTACCCATGCATCGTAGTGGCAACCCAGCAACACCCATTCGTCCGGAAATTCACTGCCTTTGAGCGTGCCGATGACGTTGGTGCAGCGCGTGAAATCCTTTTTCTGCGATACTTTCAGCCGCACTTTCAATTGCGTGCCGCCTTCCAGCCGGTAGGCATACGGCAAACCGCCCTGCCAGCCGGTGGGCACTGTTTTCCCCGTCATGCGCTGGAATATTTGCTTGGCCGCGCCATACGACACCGGCGTGACGGGAATGGTATGGAAAGCCGCTTTTTCGGGAGCCAGCCGCTCAATTTTCCGTTTGCCATCCAGCGGCAGGGCGGGCGTGAACGGGGTCAGCGGGTCGCCGGTGTAGTTCATCGTCAGCAGTGCGCCGCGCTGGATGTAGCTTTCGCTGGCCTGCGCCCCTTCCGGATACGTGAGGCCTTTCATGTAGCCCGAATCCATGGGGTCGGTGTAGATGATCAGTCCGGCGGCTCCGTTGGCTTCGGCGTATTTGGCCTTGTAGCCCCGGAAATTACCGCCGTAGCGCGCCAGCACTATTTTTCCCTTGACGGAAATCCCCATGGCCGCCAGCTTTTCAAAATCCTCCTTGGTTCCGTAGTTGGCATATACCAATTCAGCCGTCACATCACCGGAGCCGGAATAAGCATTCCAGCCCGCTGTGGCGCGGTTGTGTCCGGCAAACTCATCCACGGCGGCTTCGGTGATTGAGAGCGGAATGCGTTCAGGAGCAATGATTTCCACTGTGTTCTCGCCCGGAGCCACGGGCATATAGATGTCGTACGCCGGTTCTTCCACCTGCCAGCCCGCCTTTTTCATGGCAGCGGCAATGTAGCCCCGCACTTGCGCATTCTCCGACGTTCCCGCCGAATGCGGCACGCGGGTCAGGGCTTCGAGGTGCTTGCGGAATGCTTCGGGTTTGGGCTGGGCCAGCAGGATTTTTTCGGCTTGTTGCTGAGCAGCACTTTGGGCGGAACTGAATCCGGCGGGTGTTTGGGCTTGGGAAAATAGTATCGCCGAAAACACCAAAACCCCGGATAGGCGGGCAATGAGGGTAAGTTTTTTAAGCATGGCTCGTTATGGTTAGGATGATTGCCGGAGCAAGTTACCAAAACCGGGGGCAATTCCTAACGGGCCACCGAAAGTTGCCCTACTCGCTTTTTTTGGCTTTAATTGGTATGCGGAGTTTCATTTTTTGCGGCACGGCCACGCCATCTTCGCGGGCAGGTTGCCAGCGAGAAGCCTGTTGGAGGGCCTTCACCGTTTCGGCCTCGCATTCGGCGCAACCGCTTCCGGGAGCTTTCACATCGCTCAGGCTGCCATCGGGCTGCACGGTGAATGAAACCCGGATGTTTCCGGAGGCGGACAATTGGCTGGCATACGGCGAGGCCGACAAGGTTTGGCTGACCGTATTGATAAAGCCGGACATTCCCGAAACGGGTTGTGCCGGTTTGAAAGCGGCTTCTTTCTCCTTCCGCGCGCCGTAACCCACCACCGCCACTTCGCTCAGTGCCTTCACATCGGGCGTGAGCCTGACGTTTATGTCGGATTGGCTGTCAATGGGTGTGGAAAAGGTGATGTAGCCAATGAAAGCGAATGAAAGCCCGTTTTGCCCGGCCGGGACAACAATGGAATAATTGCCGTATTGGTCGGTATAGGTACCGGTTTCGATGCCTTTTACGGTGATTATTGCGCCGGGCAGACCCAAGCCGTCTTCGGCATCCGTCACTTTTCCGCGCACCGTCCGGGCGGTTTGGCTGGCATCGCCTTTGCGCTCCTCATTGCCGTCGGCCGCCATGCGGAGTGCCGCTTTGGGTGCCGAATGAGCCGGATGGGGGGTTTGGCCGTTTGCGGCGATACTACTTTCCTTTTTGAACTTCCGGTCGTTTTCAACGGTATTTGCCGACGATGCCACCACCACCCGCTCTTCCAACATCGGCGAATTGGTTTCGGCGGTGGTCTCCGGTGTGGCTGGCGTGTCGTTTACCGCTGGCGCACCGACTGAAGCTACGGGTTGAGGCGCAACGGGAGTAGAAGCGTCTGCTGTGGCAACCGGGCGGCTGGCAGCCGGTTTGCTTGGGTTTTGGCTTGGCTCCGCACTTGTGTTCATTTCAGCGGGGGCAAGTTGTCCCACCTTATCGGCCATGGCATTAAAAGCCGGTTGCGTGGGTGCATTTGCGGTGTTTTGCCGGATTGCCTGTTTCTGTGCCGTCTTTTGAGCCATCTGTCCGGACACTTCTTTTTTCCAAAGGTAGCGCGTGCTGAAAATCACCGCCGCCGCGCACACCAACATCAGCGCAACCGAAGCCGCAACCGCGTAGGGCTGCATCCCGAACGGCATGGCAAACCGGCGCGGACGCTGCTGCGCCACGCGCTGGCCGAGGCGGTTTTTGAGGTCGGCCAGATTGGCGGCCAGTTGCTGCGGGTTTTTCTGGGTGCTGAGGCCGTCCAGCGCATCCGATGAAAGCGCGTCGTCGAGCAGTTGCCTTTCCAAGCGGTGGCGGCTGCTTTCGTTGGGGAAGGCAAACAGGTATTGTTCGGCAGCCTCGCGCGACAAGTGCTTTTGGTGGGAGGGAATTGTTTTCTTGCGTTGTGTCATTGTTCCTTTATTCTTGCGTTTGACTCCCGCTGTTTTCCAATCGAAAACCAACGGGATATGTCTTCTCAAAATAGTATGTTTCAAACCGACCAAACCCGGCTCCTTTGCAACGGCAAGCCGGATGAGAGGCGCGTAAAGTAATGTCATCCGGCTTTTTCCAAGTACAGTTTCAGGTTCCGTTTGCCGTTCTGCAAATGGCTTTTGACTTGCTTGAAATCAAAGCCGGTGAGGTCGCTGATTTCACGGTACGATTTCTGTTCCAGGTAAAAAAGCTCCAGGCACTGTTTCTGGTCGGCGGGCAGCTCGCGGAAGCCGTCCTCCATCTGTGTGAGGCGTTCCTCCAAGTTTTCATCCTCTGGATGCTCCGCAAAGCCGGATTCCACATCGCCGCCCGACAAGCGGAGCGTGGTTTCGTGGCCGTTGTGGCGGCGGCTGGCACGAATCAGCATCAGGCAGTGGTTGCGGGTGAGCGAATGCAGCCAACTGCCCAGGTTTTTGACTTCGTGGACGCGCAGTTCGGTTATCAGTTTCTCGAAAACCTGCATCGTCGCGTCCTTGCTGTCGTCTTCATCGCGCAGGTATTTGAGGCAGACACCGAACACGAGGTGCATATACCGTTCATAAAGCTGGCCCAATACCTGCAAATCGCTCGAGTCGCGGTAGAGCCGCAGCAATTCGGCCTCGTCGGGCAGGATTTTCTTGGGCGGACGGCGGAAAAAATTCATCGGCAGGTTTGGTTGTGGAACAGTCGGCAGGCAATTGATACTGAATGAGACTTAAAAGTAATGCTTTTTTCATTTTTTTGTCCGGGCTGCCAAAAAATCTTCGTTTTGTCATATCCGAAAACGAACATTCTTAACGCGGGCCAAGGCAGAAAAGCGCGTTGCTGGCGGGTTGTTTTGCGGGTTGGCGGGCTTGGGAAATAGTATCTCTTGGAAAGCCCAAACCCGAAGCCTCTCCCAACCCTCTCCGAAAGAGGGGGCTTTTACAGATTTCCTCCCTTGTTGGGCCTCTCTCTCTTTTCGGGATTGGGGGCTGAAATAGTATCCCCGCTAAAGCTAAAAGTTCCGCCAAAGGCGGAAACGGGGCTTTCAGCTTTTCAAAAGCCCAAACCTGCCTTCTGCGCAACGGCCAATTGGGTTTCAGATTTTTTTGCCGGTTTCATGCCAAAAAGAAAACGCAGCGGATTGAACCGGCGGATCACGAATTCGTACAGAACCCAGCAAACCGCAAACGTTGAAAGGCTGATGTACAAAAACTTGGGGAGTGCATTCCATTGCCAATTGGTGGCGTAGTAGGCAATGACAATGATAACGGTTTGGTGCAGGATGTAGAACGGATACACGGCCGGGCTGGCGTATTGCAGGAAAGCGGAATTGAAGTTGAGGTGCTGGCGGGCGTAACCGAGAATGGCCAGCATCCAGAACCACCGGTTGAAACTTTTCAGCAGCCGATAGAACACCAGTTCGCCACCCGCAAGGTCTTGCCAGTCAACCCAATAAAAAGCGTAGAGCACCGCAGCCGTGACCAAACCCAGTGCCAATGACCACTTGCGCAGGTTTGTGAGGGCCTGCCAAAGTTTGGGCTGCGTACAAAGCACAAAACCCGCCACGAAAAACCCGGCCGACAGCACGTGGTTATACCAGTCGGCAACCAAGTCATGGCTTATTTCCCAGTCGTCGCGCAGCAACAACTCGTTGGCAAACTGCACCAGCGCAAAGCCGTAGATCAACGCCGGAAAACGGAATGCCTGAATCATCCGGTCTGTGAGATACCGGCCTTTTTCACTGCGCAACCACAGGAACAGGGGGAGGAACAGCAGCGAATAGGTGAAAATATAGATCAAATACCACAGGTGGTGCCAACTGAAATTGCCTTCGGGGTAGGGTTGCAGCCGGAAAACCGACAGTTGGAAAGGCAGATACGCAAGTGAGGCTCCCTTGCTGAGGCGTTCAAAGTATATCTGCGGCGGAATAATGAAAAGCATCCCGAAGACGAGCGGGAAAAACAGGCGTTTGGTGCGTTCCCAGAGGAATGCCTTGCCAGGAAGTTTGTCCAGCGCAAGGGAAACCGCCGCCCCGGAAATGAGAAATAGCAGGCTCATGCGCCATTGGTTGGGAAACATCATGAACGGCTCGAAGTCCGTGCTGACGGTATTGTTCTTGATTTCCCATTCCCACGATACGAAAAACATACCGGTGTGGTAGAAGATGAGCAGCCCGAAGGCCAGCACCCGTAGCCAGTCCAAGTCATGGCGGCGTTGGGCAAGGGTGTTTTGAAGGTCAGACATATTGGATAAAGTCTTGGGGTGGAACGATGCCCAAAACTCGTCCGGATTCCCTTTTGAAAAGACATTCCCGATAAAACCGGTGTTCGGATGGATAGGCTACTACGAAATCAGGCCGGTTTGGCGGTTTTCCTGAATCCGGAGGGAGTTTTGCCAGTCGCTTTTTTGAAAGCCGCATTGAAAACCGACTTCGAGTTGAAGCCGCATTGGTAAGCCAGTTCCTCGATTTTCAGGTGCGCCAGTGCCGGATCGTGGAGTTTCTCCTTCATTTCCGCAATGCGGTATTCGTTCACGAAATCAAAAAAGTTTTTGCCGAGTTGCTCGTTCAGCAACTGCGAGAGGTGGTGCGTGGAGAGGCTGAGCCGCGCGGCCAGTTCGGGCAGGGTCAGGTTGCTGTCCAGGTGCGGCTTTTCGGTTTGCATGAGCTGCTGCAGCTTCTGCAGCATGGCCGCCGCATCGGGGCCGGTCAGGCTTGAGTTGCCGTATTTCTTCTTTTGCGGCTCCACCCGGTTGTGGGCCAGCACGCCAGAGTCCTTTACCAGCAGGAAACTGATCCCGTAGAATACGGCAGTGGAGGCAGTGGCAATGTAGATGTCGCCCGTGTCGTCAGCCACTGTGAAAGAGGTGTATATGCCTGCCAGCAGCAATATCCCGAAAAG
>JAYWIH010000144.1:0-38321 GCA_043789005.1 Sphingobacteriales bacterium | reverse complement strand
CTTTTTGCGCTGCCGTTTTTCCTTCACGAACTCCACCTTTTTCCGCGTGCCGCCCATGGCTTCCTCCACCGAATGCGACTCGTGGATGTTCAGGGCTTTGGCCGATTCCTTGGCCAGCGTGGCGTAATAGCGGCTCAGGGTCAGCAGTTCGTATTCGGTCAGCGACTCCACATCCACGAGCCGGTTGCTGGCCTCCGTGCTGGCGGCAATCAGTTCGTTCAGTTTCAGTTGCATGGCCCGGCCATCTTTGTTCTGCGATTTCTGAATCAAAAACACCATCAGAAACGTAACCACGGTGGTACCCGTGTTGATGACCAACTGCCAAGTGTCGGAATAATCGAACAACGGCCCGGTGGCCAGCCACACCAAAACCACCGAAAGAGCCAGCACGAAGGCCATGGAACTGCCCGTGAGCCGGGTCACGTGGTTGGAGAAACGCTCAAAAAACAGCGTGACTCTGTTTTCGGGCTTCTCCCCTTGTGTATGTTTCATAAATTTGGGGAAAACGGGTTGCGTCAAATGACTTGCGCAAGGTAACGCCTTTCCGAAAACAGTATCTTTTGAAATCGCCAAACCCGGTTGTAGAAGGCGGATCTGGAATTTCCAAAAGATACTGTTTCGGAATTTGGTAGAGACGTTGCAATGCAACGTCTCCTGTCCGGGCAGTCAATGTCGGCAACATTTCCGATGGAAACAAAGACGTTGCATTGCAACGTCTCTACCTGATTCTGGAAAATCCCAATCTGAAAATAGTATCTCCCAAAAAACCCAAACCCGCCCGTTTCCGCCTGCGTCAGTACAGCCGGAAAGTCAGGCGGTGGTGCGGCGTGATGCCGTGATCCATGATGGCCTGGTAGTGTTTGCGGGTCGGGTAGGCGGCGTTGGTTTCCCATCCGTAGTGCGGAAACTCGCCGGCCAGTTCCTCCATGCGTTGGTCGCGGTGGGTTTTGGCCAGCACCGAAGCCGCCGCGATGGACAAAAACCTGCCATCGCCCTTGACCACGCACACGTGCGGCACTAATGGATGCGCCCGAAACCGGTTGCCGTCTACGAGCAGCAGTTGCGGCACGAGCAGCAACTTTTCCACCGCTCGGTGCATGGCCAGAAAGCTGGCATTCAGGATGTTGATTTGGTCTATCTCAGTATTGGAAGCCTCGGCGACGGCAAACGCAATGGCCTCTTTTTCTATTTCCACCCGCAGTCTTTCGCGTTCGTGGCGGGTCAGTTGCTTGGAGTCGTTGAGGTGCGCGTGCCGGTAGTCTTTGGGCAGGATCACGGCGGCGGCCACCACCGGCCCGGCAAGGCAGCCGCGTCCGGCCTCGTCGAGTCCGGCCTCAATCAAATCGCGGGTATAGGCCGATTGCAGCAAGCAGATTGGGGTTTGACCGGCAAGAAAACAAAAAACCTCCCTTGGGGCAAGGGAGGTTTGGGCTTTTTGAAAGATACTATTTTACCAGCCCGGAATTTTGAAATTTTCCACTCGTAACTGATGCCGGGTTTTGTTTCAAAGTTCAATCAACTCCCAAGCCTCATAGTATTCCGTCCGCTGCCTTATTCATAAATACTATTTTGTGCGTCGTTTTTATTCTGCCTAATTATTGCTGTCTCTAATTTTGCCTAAGTTTTTCAAGTTCATACTCGGCCTTAAAACTATCCACCATTTTTAAATAATCTGCTTTTTCAAAGTTTAGTTCGGGGAAATCGTCAAGCCATTTTACAGTTGTTCCAACTTTTTCTGCTTCCCAATCTTTTGTTTCATCAATTCCGATTCTTTTCCATTGAATAAATGTTCCATAGTTCTGAATTTCTGCAACAATTAATGTGCAGGAAAAGTCGCAGTCGTCAGGACACATTAATATTGGACAAATTTCAATTTCAATTTCATTTTCATTTGGAATTATTCTTTTCCAAACAACCGCTTTTTCCGCTTCTGTGTCCAACCAAAAGACAAGCGTAGGAATTAATCCGTCGTACATATTGCCAGGATATAATTCATCTAATTTTTCGTCTAACCAGTGATTGTCAATACGAAAATTAATAAAGTCATAGTACCCTTCGTAATCACTTTTATCTAAAAGTCCTTCTATTTTGTTCATCTGTCTGTGCCGTTTCGTAAAATGACGCAAAACGGTTGGATTTGGGTGATGGCCTACCAGGAAAATAAAAAAGTGGTGGCGCAACTGCCCGGCCTCATAAATAAACAATAAACGCTCTTTTTCAGCCGGTCTTGTGATCATGACTGGCGCACGAATGCACCTGCCGCAAATTCAGCACGTGCCCCACAATGAGCAGCACCGAACCCAGATACATGAGCACCGAAGCGAAAGGCAGGGTTTCCTCCCAGATGATGCTGCCCGCGAAAACCGCCCAAGCCACTATCAGTAATATCCTGACGGCCAGCATATTGGTTTTACGGGCCGAAAACCAGACTGCCACGGCGGCCAAGGCCAGGAATATGAAATCAAGCCAATGGTATTCCTCGTGCGCCGTAAAACTGGCCGCGCTGGACAGCAACACCGGCATGAGCAGGCAATGGATGAGGCAGCCCACCGAACTGGCGATTCCCATCCAATCGGATTTGCGGGCGGGTGAAAAGTTTTTCATTGTCAGGTGCAAATGGTTTCTTGAAACTGTGTTGCAAAAGTAATGCCTTCGGGTTTCCCATGCAACATACTTGCATTTATTGTGGCTGCGCATCCCGGAAAAAATTATCTTGCCGCCCCGGTTGCCCGTGTATTTCCCGAATTGCCTTCCGCATCGATCCATGAACTTGCTCAAACTCAGTTGGTCATACATCCGCAACCGACGGCTCAATACGTTCCTGAACACGCTATTGTTAGCGTTAGGCGTGGGCATCATCATTTATTTATTACTGGTTCTCAATCAGTTGCAAGGCAAAATGGAGGCCAATGCCAAAGGCATCAACCTGGTTGTCGGGGCCAAGGGCAGTCCGTTGCAATTGGTGTTGTGCAGCATTTTCCACATGGACAACCCGACGGGCAACATCAAGCTCTCGGATGCCGAAAAGATAACCGGCAACCGCCGCCTCGTGAAAAAAGCCATTCCGCTCGCCCTCGGCGACAGCTACCGCGCGTTCCGGATTGTGGGAACCACCAAAGCCTATCCCGACCATTACAACTGCCAGCTTGCTGCCGGAAAATGGTGGCAGCGGGAGTTTGAAGCCACCATCGGCAGCGAAGTGGCCGGGCAAATCGGCCTGAAAACCGGCGACACCTTTTTTGGGGCGCACGGACTGGACGGCAACGAGGACAATGCGCACGAAGAAAAAAGCTACCGCGTGGTGGGCATCATGCAGCCCAGCGGCACCGTTCTGGACCGGCTGGTGCTGACGGGCCTTGAAAGCGTCTGGGCGATTCATGAAAAAGAAACAGCCCCCAGCGGTCTCCCCCCAACCCCCTCCGAAGGAGGGGGGGGTTTGGCTCCCCTTTCGGGGGCGGGGGGGGCTTCCGACCGCGAAATCACGTCGCTGCTCATCACCTACCGCAACCCAATGGCGGCCTTGCTGCTGCCGCGCTTGGTCAACAGCCAAAGCAATTTGCAGGCGGCCTCGCCAGCCATGGAGATATTGCGGCTGTTTGATTTGTTCGGGGTCGGGGCGGAAGTGGTGCAGTATTTCGCGTACGTCATCATCCTCATTGCCGGACTGAGCATTTTCATTGCGCTGTACAATGCCCTCAAGGAACGCCGTTACGACCTGGCAATCATGCGCACGCTGGGAGCCTCGCCGGGAAAACTGTTTGCGCACATTGTCCTGGAAGGCTTGCTGCTGGCGGTTTTCGGGGGCGTTTGCGGCTTTTTGCTCGGCCACGCCGCCGTGGAACTGACCGGCAAACTGTTGTCCGGAACTTCGCAGGCCTCACTGACGGGCTGGCAGTATCTGCGCGAGGAAACGTATATTTTCCTGGGCGTGCTGGGTGTGGGTTTGGTTGCCTCCCTCCTGCCCGCCCTGCAAACCTACCGGATGGACATTTCAGAAACGCTGGCCGGACAATGAAAAAGCCCCCCGGCCCCCGAAGGGGGAGCCCCACCCCGACCCTCCCCGAAGGAGAGGGAGTAAAAAAATAGTATCTTTCAAAAACGCCAAACCCACCCTGTCAGGTTACCCGCGAAAAACACTTTTCCCCATGTTCCAACTCACCGGACTCCGGCATCGCTACGATGCGCAAAATTCACTCGTGTTTCCCGACTGGCAGGCGGCACAAGGCGAAACCTGGCTGCTGACCGGCGCGTCGGGCAGTGGCAAAACCACGCTGCTGCACATTCTGGCGGGTTTGCGGCGGCCAACGTCGGGCAATGTGACCATCGGCGGCACGGACTTGTACGCCCTGCCGGGCAGCCGCGCCGACCGTTTCCGGGGGCAGGCTATCGGGCTGGTGTTGCAAAAGCCGCACCTGCTGTCCACGCTCACCGTTGCCGAAAACCTCTCGCTGGCGCAATACCTGGCAGGTTTGCCGCCCGACCGCAAGCGCATGGCGGAGGTGCTGCAAATGCTGGAAATGGCAGGCAAGCAACACGCCCGCCCGCACCAACTCAGCCAGGGGCAGGCGCAGCGCGTGGCCATTGCCCGCGCCGTACTCAACCGGCCGCAATTGCTGCTTGCCGACGAGCCCACGTCCAGCCTTGACGACGAAAACGCGATGAAAGTGCTGCAACTGCTTGAAAGCCAAGCCCAAGCCTGCGGAGCCACGCTGGTGATAGCCACGCACGATGCCCGCATCAAAGACCGGATTGGCCGCCAATTCCATTTGCAGGGCAGTGCCGCCACGGTTTAGCCAACTTTGGCGAAGTCCGAAACACGCCCGACCGTGAAAATAAAATCCCGGAGACAAATCTTTACGCGCGAAAATCAGTTATATAGCGAGAAAATACGGGCGGATTCCTGACAGGAATATCGTTTCAAACCATAAAGACACCGATGCCAACTACCACTTCCATCCGCACCATCTTTTGTTTCCTGCTCGTGTGCGCCCCGGTTTGCGCGGCTAAGGCCCAGACTCCGGCTAAGGCGCAGACCGCAACGGCTGGCAGCCAGCCCACTTCCGCCGAAATCTGGAAAACGTTTTCATCGGTGGAGTATGAGAACGTGCCGAACCGTTATTTTCCGCAGCCGATTTTCAATAAGGAAATCAAGGCCATGGAAGGCAAACGCGTGACGCTCAAGGGTTTCATCATTCCGCTGGACGACACCAAGAAGCAAGTCAACTTCATGCTCTCGATGGTTCCGTTCAGCCACTGCTACTTTTGCGGCGGCGCGGGGCCTGAGTCAATGGTGGAGGTGAAGGCCGTGACCTCGTTTGACTACACGGCCAAGCCCGTGCAGGTGACGGGCGTGCTGAAACTGAACGCCACCGACGAGAACCATTTGTTTTACATCCTCGAAGATGCCAGTCCGCTGATGTGACGGGCGGTTTGTGATTGCCGACAGCTTTCCCGCAGAAAAACCGATTATCCCTTTAAAGAGCATATTTTTGCCCATGCCGAATGAAACCTACCAAGCCGACCTGCCGCAAGCCCGCCAACTGCTACAGCAATGGCTCGCTGCCAGCACCGATGCCCCGGCAATGGATTGGCTCCGGGAAAAAATAGTATCTTTTGAAAACGCCAAACCCCTCCGCGACTTTTACGTGGCCTTTGGTTTGGCTCCGCGCATGACGGGCAAAAAACCGCTCCTGCTCACGGACGGGGATTTGCAAAACGCCCAACGCTTGCGCCGGGGTCTCACCCCCACCCACTGGACGACCGACCAAACGGCCCGCATTTTGTTGCTGCTCACATTGCCGCACGACAACCCGGACGACTTCCTGAAAATCCTGAACCAGCTTTCCGGCACCGCTGATGTGGGCGAACTGACGGCATTGTACCGGGCTTTTCCGCTGCTGCCGCATCCGCAGGCTTTGCGTGTGCGTGCCGCCGAAGGCATCCGCACCAGTATGGATGTGGTTTTCAATGCGGTGGCGGTGGATAATCCGTATCCAAAAGATTACCTGGACGAGGCGGCTTGGAACCAATTGATCCTGAAAGCGGTGTTTATCGGCACTCCGCTGGATAGCATTCAGGGACTCGATGAACGGGCCAACCCCACGCTGGCCCGCATCCTGCGCGACTACGCCCACGAACGCTGGGCGGCGGGCCGAGCCGTTGTGCCCGATTTATGGCGGGTGGTGGCACCGTTTGCCGCTGCATCGCTGATGCCCGATCTGGAGCGGCTGTTTGCGCGGGGCGACGAGACCGAGCAGCAAGCCGCCGCGCTGGTCTGCGCAAACAGCCGGATGCCCGAAGCCCTGCAACTGCTGCGGGAAAAGCGACCCGACCTTGCCGAACGTATCACAACCGCCCGGTGGATTGATGGCCGGACTGCTGGAAAATAGTATCTTTCAAAAAGCCCAAACCTGTCTGTTTTCCCGGAAGCCGATGCGCCATACCGGTCTGACACACAGTGTCTGACCGGCGTTCCGGCCTTTTTGGAATAGTATCTTTTGGAAAGCCCAAACCCACCCGCCATTCAACCATTCAATTATCAGCCATTCACCCACCAACGAAAAACATGGAAGATTTCCAGTTCATTGACCCGCACATCCATTGCATTTCGCGCATCACCGACGACTACGAAGCCCTCCGCGCCAACGGCGTGGTGGCCGTGATTGAACCGGCGTTCTGGCTGGGGCAGCCGCGCACCGAGGTGGGTTCGTACAAGGATTATTTAAGTATGCTTGTGGGTTGGGAGCGTTTCCGGGCCAGCCAGTTCGGCATCAAGCATTACTGCACCGTGGGGCTGAACTCGAAGGAAGCCAACAATGAGGCCCTGGCCGAAGGCGTGATGGAACTGCTGCCCCTATTTGCCACCAAAGATGGCGTGGTGGGCATCGGCGAGATCGGCTACGACGACCAAACTCCGATGGAGGAAAAATATTTCCGCCTGCAACTCGACTTGGCCAAGCAACTGAACCTGCCCGTGCAAATCCACACGCCGCACCGCGACAAAAAAGCCGGCACCAGCCGCAGTATGGATGTGTGCCTTGAACACGGCCTGCAACCACACCAGGTCATCATTGACCACAACAACGAGGAAACCGTGCGCGAAACGCTGGACCGGGGCTTTTGGGCGGCATTCAGCATTTATCCATCCACCAAGATGGGCAACGAACGCATGGTGGCCATCGTGCAGCAGTACGGCTCCGAACGGATTATGGTTAACAGTGCCGCCGATTGGGGCATTTCCGACCCGTTGGCCGTGCCCAAAACCGCCGCGCTGATGCTGGAACGCGGCATTGCGCGGCAGCAAATCAAGGATGTGACGTACAGCAACGCCTTGGCGGCGTTCGGGCAAAGCGGGCAGATCAGCGAGGCCGACTGGCAGCAACCCGCCGGCATTGACCAACGCGAACGGTTCAACGGGAACTCGGTGCTGCGCGGCGGCCGCGACCCGCGCGTGGAACAATCGGAAAACAAGATTATCCGGTGACGCGTTGGTAGCTTGGACGGGACGCGGATTTGCGAAATAGTATCTTTTAAAAACCCCAAACCCGTCCTCCCGCCAAGTCAAGCGAACGAATAGTACGCAAACAGTGCCAGGAGCGAAAAGACAATGAAGGTGATGCTGTAACCGCCCGCTAGGAGACTGAATTTCGCGATGGTTTTCAAATGGGTCTGCCCGTAAACCTTTTTCAGGGCGGCAAACAGGTACACCAGGATTACGGCCGCCAACAAGCCCATCAAGGCGGCATTGACCGATGCGTTTCCCCGGAACACATACGAGCTGGCAAGCATATAAAAAAGCAATGCCACGAACACGAACGAGTGGAAATGCAGCGAAAAAACCAAGTGTTCGACGTAGTACCTGTTGCGCCGCCGGTACAGTGCCGCCAGAATCAGGGCGTAGAACGGAACCATGATGAAAAACAGCTTGGGCAGCGTGGAATCGAAAAAATCGTTCCAGAACCGCTCGGCCGCCGGGCCGTCGCCGGTCAGCGCATCCACCGGATTCTCGCCCTCCACGTTTTTCCTCACTTCCGCCATCTCATCGGCAGTGATTTCCGTTGAGGCTGCCTCGTAGCGTGTCCGGCTCGGCTTATTGACGGCCAGCATCAAAAACGCCAGCAAGCTGATGGTCAGGTACATCCGCAGCGGCGGAATGTACCGCGCACGGCGGCCCTGCACATATTCGTTGGTCAGGAAACCGGGCTTGTACACCAGCGGCAGCAGGCTTTTGAACACCTTGGAATCGAATGAGAAATATTCCTCCAGAAAATCCCTACTGATTTCGTTGAACGAGTCAATGCGGCGGTCGGTACCTTGCCCGCACGCGGGGCAGTAGGCAAACTGCGCGGCCAGTTGGGTGCCGCAGTTGGGGCACGCTTCGGGCGGGGTGCGGGCGGGTGTGGGGGTACGGTTTCTTGCCGGCAGAAAGTTTCTGTTCATGGGCAGCCATTCGGTTTTGCAAAGGTGATTGTACGAAAGTTCGGGCAAATTTCCGAGATTTGGAGCGTTCCCCACCCACCTTACCCGAAACACCACCGCAGCCAATGAACAAGCACAGCCCCGGCAAAGCCTTCCTGCACATCTGCCTGTTGGCGGGCATTGGCTTGCTGGCGGAGCACCCGGTGCAGGCACAGGGAAAAACACTGCCCGAACCCGCCCCACCGGCCATTGCCGGGGACGTGCCGCCGGAAAACAAAAAATCGTTTGGCGATGTGATGCTCAAGCTGGGTGGCAGCTTGGCCAAGGAAGTGAAGCGGCGGCTGAACTTGGAAGAAACGGCGATTGTGCGCGTCAAAAAGGAAGCCCAAGCGGATGGGAGCTACAAGCTCCGCGTGGAAACGGACAAGTTCACGTTCTACGTCCGCAAGCGGAATAGGTCCAAGAAATAGTATGTTTTGAAGAGGCCAAACCTGCCACAGAAGCTGTACCAATTTCTGTATTTGACGCTAACGAACAGGGCTTGGCGAAGGTGGGGTTTAGAAAGCTCTAAAGCCCAAATTTAGTACAAAGCTAATAGGAAGCACAAATGTTCAGCATAGTACTAAAGCCCCACTTTTACCAAACCCATGTTAGCAGCAGATTATTCCATTCCAGTGATGCTATTGTAATGTTTGCTTAAAATTTCTTTGAATTGTTGTTGTACATACTCTTTGTTTCGAACTGCTTTTGTTTTGAATTTAGTTGATATTTTTTTGTCGGGCAAGCTTAAATTCTTAATTTTCACATCCACTCCTACAATTTTAAACCATCTTGGGTTTAAAATTTTTCTATGCTCTAAAAAGTCATATAAGGGTTTAGAATCATGATTGTTAAGAGCGATACAGTATGCAATGCAATATTCTGTAATATCTGTAATAATAGGTTTATCAACTCTTAAAAGGTTTTCTCTAATTACATTTAAACATTCCGAAAATTGTGTTGAACAAAAAAATTCATAAAAAATTCTACGCCCCCATAAAATAAATTCTAAAATTGTTCTTTTCTTAATTCTTGGATCCGTTTCTGTTATTGACTGGATTAAAATTTCCTTTAATAATTCATCAAAAACTTTAATCATAGAATTTAATACTTCAGTACGTGTCTTTTTTTCCAGGAGATGTGCCGCTTGTAAAATTTTTGATGAATTAATAATAAATGAAAGCTTACTTTCTTCGTTAGCTGGATAATTTTCATTCAATTTTGAAATTCTGTTTAATACATTTGATTTATGAGGTGTTCTACTCTGCATAAAAAATATTTGTATTTAACCACCAGTCATCGTAGTAGTTTGCAACTAACAAATCTTCGCTTTCGTTATTAAATATACTTGCTGTTAGATATTCCTGCATTGTTAAGTGAAAGAACTTATATGAATTGTTAAAAGAATCCTTAACTAAAATACTTGAGCGACTGCAAATTGTATTTAGAAAATCTTGAGTGCTTTTAAAACCTTCAATTGGTCTTTCTATCATTAGTTTATCAATAAAAATAATTAGTTTTTCCTCTGATAAATATGTCCAATTGTTTTCATGTAAATACTCCGCTATCTTTTGAATTACAAATTGTTTTTCTTGATATTTAAACTGTTGGGAAATTCCCTTGTTCTTATCCCACTTGTTTAAAAAAACATCAATAAACTTACTATATAGTTCAGTTACATTTCTAGGCAATTCTTTTGAATTAATTTTATCTTCTTTAAAAAGAACAGCCAGTAAAATAGTTGTTAGAGGTGTCTTGGGAAATGAATTGATTATTTCATTCTTCTTTATCAGTTTTACAAAATTTGTTTTTTTATCCTCTTGATTTAAAACCTTTCCACCAAGTTCTACCATTTCACCAAATGATAATGGAAGCAACTCATATACATTGAAGTTGTTTTTTATATCTGCGCTCATTGTCACGAATTCTGACGTTCTCGATGATAATACTAATCTAATATTATCTCGCTTTATCAACTCTAACGCTTTAAGTACAACAGATTCTTGAATGTGAGATTCTGAAAGTTCATCTAGACCATCCAATAGGACTAGAATTTTACTATCTGGTTCTATTTTTTCATATACTTCCTTTTCGTTTGTAATCGACTGGAAAATTTCTGACAAAATACTTTCAAATCCATCCTTCAATATTTTATCCTTGTATCTAGATAACTCAATAAAAAATACATAACCATTCTCTCCTTTGTTTATAAAATCTTTACCAAGTTTTTTCAAAATTGTAGTTTTACCTGCTGTAGCAATACCATGAACAAAAATTGGTTTCTTTGTTTTTAATAGTATTTCGATTTCAGGTAAAAATTTTATTGGAATTTTTGTGTGAACTAAATCAATTGACTTTAAATATTCTTCTCTCTCATTTTCAAATTCCGAAGATTTTGCTCTAACCTTTATTTGAAAATCATCCAACTTGCCTATATTGACGTCAAAATCATTTTCTAATAATTTTAGGCTTGATTCATTTGAAATCATTTCTAAAATGGAGGTATTGAATAAATTCTGAATGAAACTACTTTTATTAAAGAGGATGTCCACAATAGGGCTATTTTCAATATTTTCTGCAATATCACCCACATCCCAATATTTAATACTGTGTTGAGTTCTCTCATCTGTAATCATTTCGGCTATTTGAACTTTCACATTGTCCTTATAAATTCCATTTGTAATTACCATTACTTGGTTAATTCTTACATTGCCGAAAATATGACTTGGATATTTTTTTCTAAAGCTTTCGTTTATCTGTCTTACTACATCATCTAAAGAACTTTGATTCACATCCTTTGCCTTCACGACACATGAATACCAAGTTTGTTTTTGAAATTTATCTTTGTCCCAAAAAACAATATCCTTACCAAGTTCATTTACGCCATGATATTCATATACTTCTGAGAATTTTAGATGATTAAACATTTCAATAAGCAATATCCTAAGTTCTTTTTCACTTAAAGTAGATAATTTGTCTTTGATTTGCTGTCTAGTTTTATTCATGTTTCGTGTATGTTTAATTTGCTGCTAACTCGCTAACATACAAAAGTTTTGTCGTACTTTTTGTATTTATTTACACTTTTCAAGTCGCCCCTTTTCCCGCAAAAACAGTTACCCCATAAAATAGTATCCCTAAAAAAGGCAAAACCTATCCGTTGTTCACAACATCATTGTCTGACTTTTTTTTAAGGAGGTTTACGCTTTTTAAAAAATAGTATGTTTCCCAAAGGCCAAACCCGGATCAGCCGCCGCTTGGCTGTGCCGAGTGGCAACTGTCCGGCGGCGAAGACGCGCCGGGCGGCCTCCGGCCGGAGTCAATGGCACGTCAGTATTCGTTCATTTTTAAAGATGACATCGGGTTTGCGCTGCTGTAATGGTAACAGCTTGGATCGGTGACAATGCCAGCCACCACTGGATTATTGTGAATATAATCCATTTTCTGCCTGAACACGTACTGCGAAAGGATAGCGGTCGGATGGTTGGTTTTTTGCCAGAACATATATTCCGCATTCTGCTCCTGCACTTTTGCATGGTAGGCAAAAGACTGCATAAGCCATTTTTTGCGGCTTTCCTGCGGGTTGTCAATAATTTGCGTGATGATTCGCTTGGCGGTATAACTTTTGAAATCCCGCAGCAAATCGCTTAACAGACCTTCTGTTCTCCTGCACACCAAATGCACATGGCTCGTCATGACCACGTAGGCAAAAACTTCCAAGCATTTGTTTTTTTGGCAATAGTGCAGGTTTTTGATGAGTTCGTCTGAATAATCCTGGCGGCTGAAAACATCAATCCAATCCACAACCGTCAAGGTTACGAAATAAGTGGATTCCGGCACATTCGCTTTTCTTGTTTCAGACATGAATGATATGTCGGTATCGGCCAGAGGCCGCCCGGCGCGGCTTCGCCGCCGGACAGTTGCCACTCGGCACAGCCAAGCGGCGGCTGATCCGGGTTTGGCCTTTTCAAAACATACTATTTTGGCATGGCACTTCCATACTGGATTTCCGGTTCCAAAATCCGCATCCACAAAACAAAACATTATTTCTCCACAATCTCAAATGCCAGTCCACCCAATGCGGGGATTTCCAGCGGGATGCCGCCCGACGGGTTTTGGAAATCCGACACGTTGCCCGCCTTGAAGGAAACCGGCTTGTGGCTGCCCAAAACGCATTTGAGTTCGTAGTCTTTTTCAGCCGACAAGCCCATGGCGGCGAATGCGTTGGCGGGGATGCGCACATTGATGCGGCGTTCGTTGTTTTCCTCAAAGCTGACCACGATGAGCAGTTTCTGGTTGCCGGTGAAGCGCAGGTAGGTGTATATTTTGCTGTCGTCGTAGCCCGCCGTCCGTCCGCCGCTGTTGGCCGCCTGCAAATCGTACAATCCGCCCTTGCGGATGGCCTCGTTGTCGCGGCAGAAATTGATGAGGCGCGAATATGCCTTGCGCAAATTGCGTTGTGAACCTTCCAGCGTAATGCCGTCATAACGGCCCGAACTGATCCATTTCTGGTATTCGGGCACGCCCCAATAGTCGAAAATCGTGGTGCGGCCATCGTCACCGCCGAAGCCTTCGCTGCCCAAGGCGGGTTCGCCCACTTCCTGCCCGAAATAAACCATCACCGGCCCCGAGTTCAGCGTTGCGCTGACCACCATGCCGGGATAGCCTTTTTCGGGTTTCCCGGCAAAGAAACGCGAGGCGATGCGCTGCTCGTCGTGGTTTTCCAGAAAGCGCAGCAAACGGTTGTTGATGCCCTGCGAGGTTTTCCAGTTCCACGGGATACTATTTGCCGAAGCCCCGCTCTGGATAATGTGCCGCAGCGAATCGTAAAGCCCCACTTTGTCGTAGAGGTAATGGAACTTACCCTTTTCGATGTAATTGCGGTATTCGTTGGGGTTGTAGATTTCGGCAATGAACACGATTTCCTTGTTCACGTCCAGCACCTGCGGGATTACCCAGCCCCAGAACTCGGCGGGAACCATCTCGGCCATGTCGCACCGGAAGCCGTCCACGCCTTTCTTGGCCCAAAAAACCAGGATGTCGCGCATTTTCTCCCACGTGCCGGGCACCGGATCGAAATGCGGTTTCCGCCCGTTCACAATATCCACGCCGTAGTTGAGTTTGATGGTTTCAAACCAATCGTTGGTGTTCGGGCTGGGCGTAAACTGGTCGTTGCCGGTGGCCTTGGCCGGGCTCTCGTCAAACCGTCCGTCCTTGGTCGGGTGCGTCAGGTGGCCCAGCGGCTGGTGTTCGGCCGGCACGCGGAACGAAGTGCCGGGCAGGTAGTAAAAATTATTGTCGGACGCGAAAATTTTGCTTTCGTCGTCGCCTTCGCCCAAGTCCTTTACTCCGGCGGGCTTGGCATCCGAGCGGTATTGGCGCGCCACATGGTTGGGCACAAAATCAATGATCACTTTCATGCCCGCCGTGTGGGTGCGTTGCAGCAACGCTTCAAATTCGCGCATCCGGTTGGGCACGTTTTCGGCCAGGTCGGGGCTTACGTCGTAATAGTCCTTGATGGCATACGGCGAACCGGCGCGGCCCTTGACCACATCGGCATCGTCCAGCGGGATGCCGTGTTTGGTGTGGTCGGTCATGGTGGCGTGTTCGAGCACGCCCGTGTACCAGATGTGCGAGAAACCCATGTTTTTGATTTCCCCGAGCAGCTTTTCATCAATCCCATTGAACTTGCCAACGCCGTTTTCTTCCACGGTTCCGTATTCGCGGTTGGCTTCCTTGGCGTTGGTGAGCAGGCGGGTGAACACTTGGTAGATGGTCAGTTTATGGTCTTCAACGGTTTCCTTCAACAGGTTTTCGTCGCTTGAGTCAAGCATGGCTTTTTCGGTTTTGTTGGCACAAGCCGCAAGCAGCCACAAGCCGGTGATGGTGAGGAATATCCGTTTCATGCGCGAAAGATAGACAGTCCGCAATCCACGGGCAACAGTCCACAACAGAAAACACAGAGGCTGTCCTTGTGATTACCTAATTGGCAGCGGGCGGGTTTGGGCTTTTGGAAAGATACTATTTCAGGAAGTGGTGCCGGTTTTCCAGTGGTGCCGGTTGCTCACAACCGGCACGCGGATTCTCAAATCCGCGTGGACGTGGTTTTGGGTCGGATGCGGTTTGGGCTTTCTGAAACATACTATTTTGCCTTCTCATTCCGAGGAACGGGGTTTGGCGTTTTCGAAACATACTATTTTGGCACGGCTTCCTCCACGTCACAGCGGAATATTGCCGTGCTTTTTGCGGGGCAGCACCGCCACCTTGTTTTCCAGCATTTTAAATGCCCTTATCAGTTTGTGGCGCGTTTCCTCGGGTTTGATCACCTCGTCAATGTAGCCGCGCTGGGCGGCGCGGTACGGGTTGGCGAAGGTTTCGGTGTATTCGGCCACCTTTTCGTCGAGCTTGGCCTGCGGGTTTTCGGCCTGCGCGATTTCCTTTTTGAAAATGATTTCCGCCGCGCCTTTCGCGCCCATGACGGCGATTTCGGCGGTGGGCCACGCGTAGTTCATGTCCGCGCCGATGTGCTTGGAATTCATCACGTCATACGCGCCGCCATACGCCTTGCGCGTGATCACGGTGATGCGCGGCACGGTGGCCTCGCAGAAGGCATACAGCAGTTTGGCTCCGTTGGTGATAATGGCGTTCCATTCCTGATCGGTGCCGGGCAGGAAACCGGGCACATCTTCGAGTACCAGCAGCGGGATGTTGAAACTGTCGCAGAAACGCACGAAACGGGCGGCTTTGGTGCTGGCATTGATGTCGAGCACACCGGCCAGCATGGCGGGTTGGTTGCCCACAATGCCGATGCTGCGGCCCGCCAGCCGCGCGAAGCCGACCACGATGTTCTCGGCGAAGTTGCGGTGTATTTCCAAAAAACTGTTATCATCGGCAACCAGCGCAATCACTTCGCGGATGTCGTAAGGCTGGTTGGGGTTGGCGGGAATGATGCTATTGAGGGTGGGGCGCAGTTCGTTGCCGTTGCTTTCGTAAGGCGCAAAAGGCGGCTCGTCCTCGCAATTTTGGGGCAGGAAGGTAAGCAATTGCTTGATGTGCAGCAAGCATTCGAGTTCGTTGGCGCAGGCAAAGTGCGTCACACCCGATTTGGTGCTGTGCGTGCTGGCTCCGCCGAGTTCCTCAAAGGTCACTTCCTCGTGCGTCACGGTTTTCACCACGTCCGGGCCGGTCACAAACATGAACGACGTGTTTTCGACCATGAAAATGAAATCGGTGATGGCGGGCGAGTACACCGCACCGCCCGCGCACGGCCCCATGATGGCCGAAATCTGAGGTATCACGCCCGAAGCCAGTGTGTTGCGGTAAAAGATGTCGGCGTAGCCCGCCAGCGACACCACGCCCTCTTGGATTCGCGCCCCGCCCGAATCGTTAAGCCCAACCACGGGTGCGCCGTTTTTCATGGCCAGATCCATGACCTTGCAGATTTTTTCGGCGTGGGTTTCGGACAAGGCCCCGCCAAAAACCGTGAAATCCTGCGCAAAAACGTACGTCAGCCGCCCGTTGATGTTGCCGTAGCCGGTTACCACGCCATCGCCGGGGTATATTTCATTGGCTAGGCCAAAGTCGGTGCTGCGGTGCGTGACCAGCTTGCCGATTTCCTCAAACGTGCCCTCGTCCATGAGCAGCGAAAGGCGTTCGCGGGCCGTGAGTTTGCCTTTCTTGTGCTGGCTTTCGATGCGTTTTTCGCCGCCGCCCAGCAAGGCTTCGGTATTTTTCCTGTCCAAGAGGGCAAATTTTTCGGGGCTGTTCATGCGGATGGCATTCTTGAAATGTAGAACAATGCGACTGTAATGAGGGTATATCCCACTCATGTTTCCGCACAAAAATAGTCCAAATTACTTCGCCTCCAACTTTCACTTCCCGGAAACAATCCGCACCTTCGCCTTCCTCAAAGTAACCCGCAAACCATGCGCATCGCCGTCATTGACCTCGGAACCAACACTTTCCATCTGCTCATCGCCGAGGTGGACGAGCACCACCGGATCACGCCGCTGCACGACGAAAAGCAGCCCGCCAAACTCGGGCAGGGCGGTATCAGCCAGGGAGTCATCACCGACGAGGCTTTCAGGCGAGGCCTGAAAATCATGAAGACCTACCGCGCAACGGCGGCGGGTTTGGGCATTTTGGAAGATACTATTTTCGCCACGGCCACCTCGGCAGTGCGCAACGCCCGCAACGGACAGGAGTTTGTGGCGCGGATAAAGGCCGAAACAGGTATTGATGTGGAGATAATCTCCGGCGACCGCGAAGCCGAACTGATTTATGGCGGCGTGAAGGCGGCCCTTTCCATCGGCAGCGAACCCGCTTTGATTCTGGATATCGGCGGGGGCAGCGTGGAATTCATTATCGGTGGCGAGGCGCGGATTTTCTGGAAACGGAGCTTCGAAATCGGCGCACAGCGGCTCATGGATTGGTTCGTGCCCGAAGACCCGATTCCGTCGTCCGGTGTGGCAAAGCTGCATGGTTTCCTAGAGGAAAAACTGTTGCCGCTCACAATGCCGTACACCAGTACGCACCGCAAACGCTGATCGGCTCGGCAGGCGTGTTCGACACACTGGCAGAAATCCATTCCAAACAGACAAAGCCCGGATTTGACATCACGCAACAAACCGCCCACGAGTTGCCGCTTGCCGGTTTCCAAAGCATTTTCCAAGACTTGATTGTCAAAGACCGTGCGCAACGCCTGCTGGTTCCGGGCATGATTCCGCTCCGCGTGGACATGATTCCGGTGGCCTGCTGCCTAGTGGGTTTTTTGCTGGAAAAGTACGGCATTACCCGGCTCCGCACCTCTGCGTATGCCTTGAAGGAAGGCTTGCTGCTGGAAAAACTGCGGCTTTTGGGATGACGCACCCAAAATAGTATCCCCGCAAAAGCCCAAACCCCCGGGGTTTTCAGCCGGGGGTGGCGATTTTTTTGTTTCCGGCCAACTGCCCTTTCAGCACGATGGCAATCACGACCAAAGCCGCCAGCACCAGCAGGCCGCACCCCACGCCCAACACCGGCGCAGCCACCCACCGCTGAGCATGGCCCGAAATGTATGACCCGGCCACATCGCACAGGTTTACCAAAGCCATGTAAGCGGTGAATTGCGATCCCTCAATCCCTTTCCGGCAAATGGACATGAGTAGCGGCATGGCCGCCACGCTGTAGGCCGGGTCAAAACTCTGCCAGATCACCAAGCCTGCCGAACTTACCGCCCGGTTGTGCCACTGATGCGCCAACAGATTGAAAACCAACAGAAAAACACCCAGGATAAACATGACCGCAACCAACAGGCGCACTGCCCCCACCTTGTCCGACAGCCAGCCGCCTGCCACAATCACCGCCAGGCCCAACAAGCTACCTTGGATGCCCGACAACAGGGAGAGTTCGGTGTCCCGCCAGTGCAGTTGCTGAATCAAATGCACATTGAAAGCCCGGATAAACACGCTGGCCGCCAAGTAAACGGCGGCCACAGCCAGAAATACAAGCAGATTGCGGCGGTTTGTGAGGCCGCGCCATAACTCGCCGAACAACGCCTTCAGGTTGCGGGGCGGCTGGCTGGCCGCGGAATCAGGAAGTACGCTGCGGAGGGAAAGCAGCGCGTCGGTCGGTTTTTCGCGGACGAAAAACGTGATTGCGGTCATGGCCAGCAATACGCCCGAATGCGTAAGGGCAGCCACGGCGAAGCCATACCGGTTGATAAGATACGAGAATGCCGCCCCGGCCAAGCCCAGGCCCGCCAAGTAACCGCCGCGCATGGCGGCATTGATGCGCCCACGCTCATGTTCGGGAATGGTGGAGATGGCCAGCGCGTCCACGCTGGTATCCTGTACCGAGGCAAAAACGCTGTGCACCAGAAAAGCCACGCCCAGCATGGGCAGTTGGCTCTCCGGGTCGGTGATGAAAGTGATGGTCAGGGAAGCCGCGAACGCCAGCAACTGGGCCGCCAGCACCCATGGCCGCCGCCGGCCCATCCGCGAGCCTTGGAAGCGGTCCACCACAGGCCCCCAGACAAATTGCAGCGTCCACGGCAAGCCTACCGTCGCCACAAACTGCCCGATTCTTTCGGGAGATACGTGGCGGTATGCCAGATAATTGGCAATGGCTGTCGCCGCAAATCCGTAGGGGATGCCCTGCATGACGTACAGGTAAAAGAAAGCAGCATACCGTAGCGGACGGCTTTCTGACAGGGCTGGGGGACGCATATAGTGCGGATAGTGACAATTGTGCAATGTGCCTAAAATACTGTACCAGACTGCGGTTTTCAGGCCGTCCGGCTTATGGTATCATTTTTCAGAATAGTGTATTTTCAGACCCCCAAACCCGCCTTTTGTTATGGTTTTGAAGGGCGGCGCTGCCTTTTCTGCGTGAGCCAGCGTTGCGCCCGGTGCGTGAGCCACGCGCTGCCCGCCCCGGTCACGGCCCCGGCCAGCACATCGGTGGGATAATGCACACCCAAGTGCATCCGCGAATAGCCCACACCGCCCGCCCAAAGGTAGGCAGGCACGGCAACGTACCACTTCGGAAAATTCAAGGTGAGTGAGGTTGCCGTGGCAAATGCGAAGGAAGTGTGCCCCGACGGGAACGACGGGTCCGGTTCAGCGGTGGTGTTGTCCAAGGCCGGATACGTCACGTACGGGCGGGGCCGGGCCACCGTGTATTTCACGGCCAGTGTCAGCCCGGCATTGACCAATACCGCCGCTCCCATTTCCAGACCTTTCCTTTGCAAGTCCGGGTTTTTGGCAACCAGTCCGGCACCGGCAATTCCCAGCGGCAGTGCCAGACCCAGCGGAGCCACCGAACCAGACAGCGCCGTGAAGCCGCCATCCAGGTTCCGGTTGCGTTCCAGATTGATGTGTTTCAGCAGGTCAATATCGGGATTTTGAGCCGATGCCTGACAAAACAGGCTCAGCAAGGCAAACACGCGCAGCAAACGGAGCATGGTTTTTGGGGTTGGGGCAAAACAAAACCCCCGGCTTGTGGCCGGGGGTTTGGGCATTGTGGGGGATACTATTTCCGGGTGATTTTTATCTCCACGCGGCGGTTCACGTCACGCCCGTTCAGTTCGCGGTCGTTGGTGGTGAGCGGCTCGGTGAAGCCGTAGCCCATGGCGGTGAGGCGGCTTTTGGCGATTCCCTTCTTTACCAAGTAGTTGACTACGGATTGGGCACGTTTCTGCGACAGGAACTTGTTCACGTACGACGAACCCAGGTTGTCCGTGTGCCCGCCTATTTCCATGGCGATGCGCGGGTTGCGTTTCAGGAAATCATACAGTCGATCCAGCACAATATCGCTTTCGGGGCGTAGGTTGGCACTGTTGAAATCGAAGTACACGCCGCCCAGCACGGCCTTGGCTCCTTCCTTGATGTTGATCGGGTAGGCGGTGCTGAGTACCGAACGCACATCCACCCTGTTCAGCGAGGCACTGGTCAGTTCTTGGTCGGTCACGAACTTGTTGCTGTTCGATGGATCCGGGTAGTTGATCACGACGATGTAGGGCAGGTAGCCTTTCTTGATGATTTCAATAACGTAGTCGGTAGGCTTGCCCGGTATGAAGCCGAAACTGTACGTGCCGTTGCCATCGGTAGTGGTGGTGTAGAGTGTCTGGTCGTTGGCTTCCTCGCGGATGCGCACCGTGGCTCCGGCAATGGTTCCGGCGTTGTCGCGCACTTCGCCGTCAATGGCCAGTGTGTCCATTTCCTTGTAGCGGATTTTCACTAGGTTCAGATTTTGCAGCAGTATGCGTTCGCCCGAGGCCAGCCTGACCGTATCGGCAATGTCCAACTCGAAGTTCTTGACTATTTCCGCGTTTTCGTTCTCCGACAGCGGTATTTCCACATCATCGGTGAGCACCACCTCGCCGTTTTGCTTTTTCACCTCCACGGTGTAGGTATGGCCCGAACGCAGTTGCAATGAATAGTTGCCGTCGGCTCCCGAAATGGCGTTGCCTTTCACGCCCAGTTTCCGTTGCGAGTCGAAAGCCAGCACGTAGTCGGGCAGTGGCCTTCCGCTGGATTTGATTTTCACCTGACCTTTCACAATCACATTCTCGAACAGCTTCACCAAATAGATATCCTCCTGCCCCAGCGTTCCCTGCCGGTTGGAAGTCAGGTAACCCGTTTTCCCGGTGCTGTCGGTCACGAAAAATGTATCCTCGCCGGGTGTGTTCACCGGATAACCCATGTTGGTGGGCTTGCTCCAAGTGCGGGTAAAAGGCTCATAAACAGTCTTGTACACGTCAAAGCCGCCCATGCTGTCGTGCCCGCGCGAACTGAAATACAGCGTCAGTCCGTCTTCGGCAAGGAAAGGCGCGTCTTCGTCGGCATCGGTATTCACCACATCGGGCAGTTTTTCGGGTTCGCTCCATTGGGTGCTGTCGGTTTCCTTGCGGCGCGATACCCATAAGTCCAAGTTACCGTTCTTGTTGCCCATACTCGAAGAGAAATACACCACGCTGCCGTCCTTGATCACGAACCCGGCCGGCTCGAAGCGTTGGGTGTTGGTAAACTTGGCGAACGGCTTGGATTTTGTCCACGAAACGCCGCCTTCGGATTCGGACTGGAACAGCGAGCCGAACTTGCTGGACTTGTAGAGCAACAGTTTCTTGTCGTTGTCGTAGAGTTGCACGTTGGAGGTGTGCACCTTGCGTTCGTTCACTTGGCCGGGCAGCAGCGAAGTGCCGCTCCAGCGGCTGCCCCTGCCACCGGCCGTGTAGATGTTTTCCCAGCCATCGCCGCGCGGCGTGATTTCGTCGGGGCTGGTGGGGCGGCGCGAGGTGAAATACAGTGTCTGCTTGTCGCTGGTCAGGGTCGAGCTGTGTTCGGAGTATTCGGTGTTTATCTCCGCGCCAAGGTTGATTATCTGGTAGTCAACTTGGTTGGAGATGAATGTCTTGCCAAATTCAGATTGCAAGATCAGGGTCTTGACCGCCTCTTGGCGGGCATCCCGCTTGCCCACTTCATCGTTCAGGTACACGCGGTAGGCGGCCACCGCCGAATCAAACTGCGCGTTGGCATGGAAAGCCCTGCCCAGCCAGTAATAATAGTGCTTGTCTACCTTGGCATCCAGTTCCTGCGATTTGCGCAGGTGATCCAGCGATTCCTTGTTGCTGTAAAGCATCAGGTTGGTGATGCCAAGCCCGTAATGCGCCGTGGCTTTGGAAGCATCGGAGGCTACGGCTTGGCGGTAGTATTCGAGTGCCTTGTGGAAATTGTCCTTTTTCAGGAATTTGTCGCCTTTCTTGGTCAGTGTCCGGGCACTTTGGGAAAATCCCTGGGAACAGAACAGGCAGAAAAGTAACGTGAGGAGGGAGAGTGCGTACTGTTTTTTCATTAGGATTGTAAATTAATGGGTGTTGTGCTTTGAAAAAGGTGGCGGTAGTGAAAAAATTAACGATGTATCGGAAAAATCACATCAAATATCCGTTCACCCGCTATGGGTAAGAATTCAATGTTTTGCGATTAACACGCTGAAAATGAGTTGTTTGTTCAGCACATCATTTTGGAAAGAAATCTTTTACCCGATGAAATCTATGCAGTTTTCTCCAAAAAAACCACATTTCCGGTAATAACACAAATTTATTGCCGCGAAATAGGCAAATCGGCCCAGATTACGGAACGTGCCGGGCTTTACGCGGCGGCCAAAACCACCGCAAAAGTGCGGATGGCAGGTTTGGGCTTTTCAAAAGATACTATTTTCCAACGCCCGGCATAATGGCTACGGAGCCAGATACTCAATATCCACTTCGGTAACCAAGCTTGCCGTGGCATCGCCCCGGAAACTGCCCTGCACCGGCGCAACCAAGGCCGGATACGCCGATGAGGCCAGCAGAATGTGCCGGTCGGCCACGGCTATGCCTTCGGTGGGGTCGTAGCCGCGCCAACCGGCTCCGGGCAGGTATATCTCCACCCAGGCGTGCAGGTGGCGCTCCCTGCCGGGGCTGCCAAAGAAATACCCGCTGGCAAACCGGGCGGCAATGCCCAGCATCCGGCAGCAGTCCATCATCAGGATGGTGAAATCGCGGCAGGCTCCTTTCTTGAGCCGCAATGTGTCTTCCGACGGGCGGGGTTCGCCGAACTCGCGGAATTCGTAGGAAAAGTCGCGGTAGATGTTCTCGGTCAGGCACATCAGGAAACGCAGGGTGCTTTGCCGGGCCTCGTTGGCGCAATGCAAGGCGAAGCTTTCGGTCTTGCGGTTGCGCGACGCGGGGTGCAGGTAGGGCTTGAGCAGGCCGCGCCACTCCAGCGGATACTGGAACGGCAGGGTGCAGACATCAAACGGGTACAGCACGTAGTCAAACGGGTTGTTGCGCAGCGTCTCCACCTGAAACCAGGTGCTGACGGTGAGCTGGTCGGTGGTGTCGCGGAAACTGGCCGTGTGGAATTCATTGCCCTCAATGTCGTTGCTGCGTGCAAGCACCGCTGGCTCCGGCCCAACGGCTATCGCATAGTCGCGGATGGTTTGGCAGGCCAGCGTGGGCGGGTGCAGGAAAAACGTGTGCGGCTCCAAATACACTTGCTTCTGGTAGGCGTAGCGGCTGCTGTGGGTTACTTTCAGGTGCATGGTGCGGTGCGTTTTGAAGGGTGCGGATGGCGGAACGCTTTGTTTCAACTTGGCTTCAACCTGCATTTCGCCGAACGTGGCTCAGGGTTCCAGCTTCCCGTTGCCGGAATCAAACACCCGGTCAAGCCAGTCGGTGGGCAGTTGCTGGATGGAATCCTTTAAAAGTGCGTTCCAGCTCCGGGCGGTGGCCTTCAGCTCGTCCCGTTTCAGCCGGTGTTCGGCAATATGGAAGCTGCCGTTTTTGTACAGCACCACATCCAGCGGATAATCCACATCATTCACGCTTACTTTTGTGGCATCAAACGCCAGGAAACCCACCCGCAGCGCGTCGCGCATGGCGGTTTCGTAGCGCAGGTGCCGGTGCAGCAGCGGCTTGCCGAAATTGGAGTTGCCGATGATGAAAAACGGCGAGTTCTGCCCCACCTCCACCCAATTGCCTTCCGGATAGAGCAAAAACAGCTTGTGCTCGTCGTCGTTTTCCAGTTGTCCGCCCACGATGGCGTGCAGGTTGAAACGCATTCCGGCCTGGATGATGGACGCGCGGTCTTCGTCCGAAACGCGCTTTACTTGGCTGCCAAACGCATTGACGGCCTTATAGAGCTTGTCGAATTCGGTATCCTGCTTCTCAATCACCTCCTGAAAATACGTGATGGCCTTGTCACGCACCGACCGCAGGCCCGAGGTCATGATGAACATGGAATGCTTGCCAAACTGGTGGATGGACACTTTGCGGGCCGTGGAATATTCGGCTCCGGAGGTGATTCGAGTATCGGCCAGGGCCACCAAGCCCGACTCCACTTTTATTCCCAGACAAAAGGTCATGTGCTAAAAAAAACAGGATGAAACGGATTGGAAATGCAAAACGGCTGAGCCAACCCGCAAAAGTAACACCCCAAGCGGCTTTTCCGCCTTAATTTTCAAACTTGCCAAATGCACCGGCCCGATACCTACCCCGACAACGGGTGGGTTCGGGCATTTTGGAACATACTATTCCAACCCGGCGGTAGCGCACGCTTTTAGATTGCGCCAAAAGCCGCAGGTTTTTGTTTTCTCAAACCAAGAAGCACTGACAGGCAGGCCTCGGGTTTGGCCTTTTTGAAACATACTATTCTGCCGGGATTCAAATCGGCTTGATGGCAAAGAACGTGTCGAAAATCTCCTTGCCCACCTCGTTGTTTTTGGCTTGGAATGCGTCAATGAACTCATGCAGGCCGGTGGCGAAAATCTCGGCCACATCCATGAACTCTATTTCAGACCGCAGCCGGCTCAGTTTGCGTTCGGCAGTGTTGCTGTAGCGGATGCTGGGCATGGTGCCCGAAATCTCGCGCAATGATGTTTCGGCAAACAGCAGCGAATGCAGCACCGAACGCGGAAACAGCTTGTCCATGACCAGAAACTCCACAATGCTGACCGGCGTGATCTGGCGGTACTGCTGGCGGTACATATTATACGCGCTGGCCGATTTGAGCACCGACGACCATTGCAATATGTCGAGCGACGAGCCGACCAGCTTGGGGGTGGGCAGCAGGATGAAATACTTCACATCCACGAAGCGCGAAATCTTGTCGGCACGTTCCAGAAAACGCCCCACCCGCCCGAAATGCCAGCCGTCGCCCCGGGTGATGGTGGAGTCCACGATGCCGAAAAACAACTGGCTGCCCATTTTCACCTCGTTGTAGAACTGTTGGAAACCCAGCAAATCCATGGACTGGTGCGGAGCCTCCTTGACGCGCAGATAAAACCGGTTGATATGCTCCCACATTTCCTTGGAGATGGTTTCGCGGATGGTGCGGGCATTTTCGCGGGCCTGAAACAGGCTGGTCAGGATCGAGTTGGGGTTGCGCGTGTCGAAGGTCATGAAAAACAGCACGTTCTCGCGCGTGGGCTTTTTAAAGTATTTGCGGAACAGCTTGTCGTCGGCCATGGTAATCACCAGCGGCTCCCACTGCTCGGGCACGTCGGGCGGCAAGTCGAGAATCAGGTTGAAGTTCACATCAATGAAACGGGCGTAGTTTTCGGCCCGCTCCATGTAGCGGTTAATCCAGTAAAGCGAATTGGCAACGCGTGAAAGCATAGGTTATGGTGGTCGTTAGTATCGATAGTCTTGCACTATTACCAAACCAATGTTAGTGGCCGGTATTTCCGTCATTCCCATATTTTCCTGATTAGTTTCAAAAGTTTCGGTAGTTCATTCTTAGTATTCTCGTTGGCAATTTCAATTTTCCGCATTGGATTTTTAATTCTTATAGCTTCTTCCCATTCTTTATTTGTCGGTTGTTTCAAGTCTGGTCCGCCTTTGTGAGGAAACTGGACGTAACCAAGTTCTGGTTTAGGAAGCTTTTTTTCGCATTCTGATGAACATAAGTTTGCAAGTAATGGCAATACGTCAGTACCAACACGAAGTGTTATCCAAAGTTGATTTGCCTGCTCACAAGCAATTTCCTTTTTACAAATGCTACACTTAAAAATTTGTCCAAAGCCCCTTACTGGATTATGTGTCAATATAGGGAATCTCATTCTATTCTTATGGTTTCCAAAAAGAGCCCTTGTACTCACTCGACTATCTTTGAGTTTTTTACAATTTGTTATTTCATAAGGAAACCAATGCAAGTCGTAGGAAGTGTAAGGGTCAAAATACTCAAGTGACTCCATTTCTCCAATTTCTGGTGGAATTCGTTTTAGCTTGCTGCCATATAGCCAGACCCTTTTTACATTTTTGAGTTTTGAAATTGTCTCTGGTAAAGTATGTATTTGAGAGAAAAGGTCTTGTCCAAGTTCTTCTAACGGTGAAAATTCTTCTCTATTTTCTGTTACAACTTTATCTATATATTCGCACATTTTTTTCCAAGCAACAGAGTTTCTGTCTTGTACATCATTTTCGATTTTATGTATTCTGTCGTTCATTGTCGGTGTTTGAAGTATTTTTTTATGATTGCCACCAACTTCTGAATTAATGCAATTCGGCAACCGTTTCAATACAGCACCCACGTATCCTTGCTGCCGCCACCTTGCGACGAATTGACCACCAGCGAACCCTTGCGCAGGGCCACGCGGGTGAGTCCGCCCGGAATCACCTCGATATTCTCGCCATACAACACGTAGGGACGCAAGTCCACGTGGCGGCCCTCGAAATGGTTTTCCACGATAGACGGCACCCGCGAAAGCGAGATGGTGGGCTGGGCAATGTAATTGCGCGGGTTTTCCCTGATTTTCTGTTTGAACAGTTGCTGCTGCGCCTTCGTGGATTTAGGGCCGATCAGCATTCCGTAGCCGCCCGCCTCGTTGGCTTCCTTGACCACGAGTTCGCCAATGTTTTCCAGCACGTACTGCCGGTCCGATTCCTCGCCGCAAATGTACGTCTGCACGTTCGGGATGATGGCCTCCTCGCCAAGGTAATACTTGATCAGGCGCGGCACGTAGGCGTAGATTACCTTGTCGTCGGCCACGCCGGTGCCGGGTGCGTTGGCCAGGGCCACGCGGCCTTTCTTATATACCTCGAAAATGCCCGGCACACCCAGCATGGAATCGGGGTTGAATGTTTTCGGATCCAGGAATGTGTCGTCAATGCGGCGGTAAATCACATCCACAATCTGGAAACCTTTGGTGGTGCGCATCTTTACGTAGCCATCGTGTACTACCAGATCACTGTTTTCCACCAGTTCAACGCCCATCTGCTGGGCCAAGTACGAATGCTCGAAATACGCTGAGTTGTAGCGTCCCGGCGTGAGCACCACCACCGTGGGCAAAGGGTTGCTGGAGATGTACTGCAACATTTGCAGCAGCCGCGTGGGATAATTGGAAATGGGCTGCACCCGGATTTTGTCGAACATTTCGGGGTACGAATGCTTGGAAAGCTCCCGGTTTTCGAGCATATACGACACGCCCGACGGGCAGCGCAGGTTGTCTTCAAGCACCATGAACGTGCCGTCGCCGCCCCGGATCAGGTCGGTGCCGGTAATGTGGCACCACACGCCGTTGGGCGGGTTCAGGCCCACGCAGGGCGGCAAAAAGCAACGGCACGAGGCAATCAGTTCGCGTGGCACAATGCCATCTTTCAGTATTTTCTGGTCGTGGTATATGTCGTCCACAAACAGGTTCAACGCCGTGATTCGCTGTTTCAGGCCGCGTTCCAGTTTGGCCCATTCGTCGGCCCGGATCATGCGGGGCACAATGTCAAAGGGCATGATGCGTTCGGTTCCCTCGCCGTTGTCATAGACGTTGAACGTGATGCCAAGCTGCATCAGCGTCTTTTCGGCGGCGTGCTGGCGTTGCATCAATTCGCCTTTGGGCAGTTGCTCGATGCGCTGTTTCAGGTAGTTGCAGTGCGGCCTCACGCTGCCGTGCGCATCAAACATCTCATCAAAAAAACCCTCGGTCTGGTAATCGTTGAATGTGAGCGGCATGGAAAATACAAGGATTGGGGTTCGGTCACGAATATTGGACAAAATTCCGGATTTTTTCAATTTTCCGAAATTTTGCGCCCAAAAAATAGGCGTGCCGACCCTCAAAGACCACCATATTGCACCAACGGGCCTGTATGAAAATAGTATCTTCCGAAAAAGCCAAACCCGCCGCCCCGAACCAACCAGCAGGTTTGGGAATTTGAAAAGATACTATTTTTGCAAACCTTTACCAACATCGAAACCAACCCGCAACCAACCATTTTCCAACCAACCGCTTCCCATGCAAAAGCCGACCGACCCCGATGCCCTGCTCAGCCCGTTCAGTTTCCGCTGGCGCATACAAATGCGCTGGTCAGACATGGACGAGATCCGGCACATCAACAATGCGGTGTACCTGACTTATTTTGAGGAAGGCCGCCTGCGCTACCTGCACGAAACGCTGCAAATCCCGTATCGCGATGTGGACACGCGCATGATTGTGGCGCGCAACACCGTGGACTACATCCAGCCGCTTTTCTTTCTCGACGAGCCGTACCTGTACATCCGTTGCAGCCATGTGGGCAACAAGAGTTTTGAACTGGAGCAAATGATCGTGAATGAAAAGGGCGGCGGCAAGAGCCTGGTTGCGCGGGGCAGCACGGTGCTGGTGGCGTTCAATTACAAGCTCAACCAGTCGGTGCGCGTGCCCGACGAGTGGCGCAGCGAATTTTCGGGCTACGAAAAGGAACTGAAGGCGGACCGGGAATAGTATCTTTTGGGAAGCCCGAAAATGGACTTCAAAAGTTTACTGGTGTCTATGCAAACGTGTTTATTTAAGAAAGAGGCATAGTGGATAGGCCATAAAAATATCATCCTCATTTACTCTTTGCCAATTCTATCATGGTTGTCAGTTCGCTTACCTAGACCTGTAAACTGCCAATGGTTTTACCTTTTCAAAACCGTATATTTTGAAAAGGTAAAACCATTGGTAAAAATATGTAGTTTATTCACTGTGAAATGAAAGAATCTTATTGCGCCAAAATTCAGGAAATTTACTTCGTTAAATTTTTGAGTTTTTCATCAATATCTTCTAATGATGTGGATGAATACAAAACCTCTCCTTTTGTGTTTAACAAGACAAATGCAGGTAAAACATAAATATCGAAATTCCTCATCATAGTAGATTGCCAAGAATTTATCTCGATTAGATTCTTCCAATTTTTCATTATATTATTTTTTTTGACAAGATATCAGTCCAAATTTTTATGTCACTGTCAAAGCAGATACTAGTGACTTCAAAACTATTAGGTGATTTTTTTGAGAGGTTCATTATCAAAGTCATGTCTTCAGGAAACGAATCAACCCAGCTTGCCCAAAAATAGATTAAAGTAGTTTTTTCTTTTGAATAAATTATTTTCATGTTTTTCCGGGAATCAGGCAATTGAAAAGGTATTTGTTTATTCTGGACATTGAACAAAAGGATTCTGTTCTTGTATTTTTGAAAGTCACGAGAGAGATTCAATGTATACCAAGAATTTGGAAATCTATGTTGTGCAAGTTCTACAACTTTCATGGTTTCTTTACCAAATGTATTTTTAAGATCGTTTTCGTGAGAATATATTTGTGAAAACACTGCTGATGCAGATGCAACCGATGAATTACTATTATTAATATATTCACTTATATAATTTATTTTCTTTAAAGATAACCTGTTGAAATCGTTTTGCAGTTTATGTAAAAGATTATTTTTGGATACCACCTGTGATACGCTATCTATTTTCTTCATTATTGAGTATATTTCTCTGTTAAACACAGCAATATCATACTGTGTTTTCAAAAATTCTTCGGCACTTATAGAACCAGTGATATTATCTATTAGGTTTTCCTTAGTCGAGTTGGGTTGACTAAGATCGATATTTATTCCTACCTTTTCCGCAGCAAAAGCCATATCTGGTAAAACTCCTTTTTTAGAAAATCGAATACTGTAAAGATTTTCTTCTGTCGCCGGTATCTTTGCATAAAAATAGCTGTTCACACCATCTATCTCACCTACAGCCACAGTATCCATATCTGATTGTATTTTAATTATATAGAGGCTTTGTTTGGGAGAATCTCTAATTTTTATTTTCAACTCAAGATAACTATGAATTTGAGCTTCGGCTGATTTGATTCTGAAAAAACAGAATATCGGCAACACCAAGAAACGCCTAAAAAAACAATGAAGATGTAAGCTATTGATAAACATACTGTGATAGTTATTGTGAAAGCCAATTAATATGAAAGCTGATACAAGCATTTTCGCTTACACCAGCTTTCCGCAAATATGTCGGTTACTCAATGCTTGGCACTACCCGTTCTTAATCTGAACAAATTTTATTCGCACAAACCGCCGTTCCGCACAATATGGTTTTGCAGTGTTCGGTCCAAGTCGCCAGTCTCCAGAAAAGCCCTGATTTTTTGCTTCACTTTCGGACTGATGTTTTCGGTTTCGCCCTCGTGGCAACGGTGGCCGAAAATACGTTTCACGGTGCCGGTTCCCACGTCAATCAGCGTGGCAAGGTGGATGAAATGGCCGTTTTCCCAGTCGCCGACCGGATCGTGCAGGCATGGCCAGCCATCATGACTTTTGTAATGGATGCTCACAACCTCACGGGCTTTCCGCACGATGAGTTCGGCGGCGGCCTGTTTGTAGAAGCAGTTGCCACCCCTGACAGCGTGGAGGTTGTCGATTTTCCGGATGGCGAAATCTTCCAGACCCTGAACTTTCCGGAGCCTAAATCGGTGCAAAAAGGGAACCATACGTTTTGGAAAGTTAATGGAGGTTCGACTGCTTGCGGATAAACGCGTGTGCCCAGAAACGTATTGCCTGGGCATGAGTTTGAATTTCATCCGAATCTCAGGTGGGGTATGCCCGGTTCCCAAAGACAAATGCTTTTCCGCACGGTCCGGCCAAGGCCGCAAAAACAAAACACCTCAAGGACGCATGCGTCCTTGAGGTGTAACCTTAGGTTTCGTTATTTTGAAAGATACTATTTTCTCAGCCCAGATATGGCTTTAGCGCCTTGCTGCGCGAGGTGTGGCGCAGGCGGCGGATGGCTTTTTCCTTGATTTGGCGCACCCGTTCGCGCGTTAGGTTGAACTTCTCGCCGATTTCCTCCAATGTCATGGAGTGTTCGCCGTTCAGGCCGAAATAGAGCGTAATCACGTCGGCTTCGCGCTGCGTGAGCGTGGAAAGAGCGCGTTGAACTTCGCGGCGCAGCGAGTCGTTGATCAGGCCGGCATCGGGCGTGTCTTCACTGTCGTTTTCAAGCACATCAAGCAAGCTGTTTTCCTCGCCCTGCACAAACGGCGCATCCATGGATACGTGGCGGCCACTAATTTTAAGCGTGTCAATCACTTCGTTGGTGGGCACATCCAGTACTTCGGCCAACTCCTCGGGCGAAGGTTCGCGTTCGAATTTCTGTTCCAGTTCGGAAAAGGTCTTGGAAATCTTGTTCAAAGAACCCACCCGGTTTAGCGGCAGGCGCACAATGCGCGACTGCTCGGCCAAGGCTTGCAAGATGGACTGGCGAATCCACCAGACGGCGTAGGAAATGAACTTGAAGCCCCGCGTCTCATCAAAACGTTGGGCGGCTTTTATCAGACCCAGATTACCTTCATTAATCAAATCCCCCAAGGAAAGTCCTTGGTTCTGGTATTGCTTGGCCACCGAAACCACGAAACGCAGGTTGGCCTTGGTCAACTTTTCCAACGCCAGCGGATCGCCGTCCCGGATGCGTTTGGCCAGTTCGACCTCTTCGTCCGGGGTGAGAAGATCCACTTTGCCAATCTCCTGCAAGTATTTGTCCAGCGACTGGCTTTCGCGGTTGGTAATCTGTTTGCTGATTTTTAACTGTCTCATTCTGGAATTGGGTGTTTCTTGATGGCTTGTAGTATCCAGCAAATATTTTTAAACGTGATGCCTCCGGCGAAAGTTCCGGCCGTTGAATCCTTCGGGGCAAGGCAGCGGTCTTTGTACCGGAAAGCAAAAACCGTTCCGGCTACTATCCTGCCAATGATATGGTTTCTGCCGTGTTTCCGCACCGGAGGCGGCGTTTTCCGGAATCCGGCCAAAAAATACTCCCTTCGTGCCCCGCCGCGCTTGTCCGACGTGTTGGGGCGGATGAATCGGTAGGCTTCCAGAAGGCGAAACCCCGCCGTTACTTGCGGGCACTGCCCGTAAATAACGGCTCGCACGTGTGTATCTGGCACACCTTTGTTCTTGGCGGGGCGGAATTTTAAAATAGTATGGCTGGGAAAGCCCAAACCCACCTGCCTCCAATTACCGGGCAATGTTCGGCTGTCAGGCGGTTTTCTCGTCAGGTTTGGCGAGCAGCACTTTTCTTGAGAGGCGGTATTTGCCGGTTTTCTTGTCCACATCCACCAGTTTCACCTGCACTTCCTCACCCACTTCCATCACGCCATCCATGGTTTCAAGGCGTTCCCACTTGATTTCGGAAATGTGCAGCAGGCCGTCTTTGCCGGGCATGAACTCCACAAACGCGCCAAACGGCATGATTGTCTTCACTTTGCCTTGGTAAACCGCGCCGATTTCGGGTATAGCCACGATGCCTTTGATGCGGCGCACGGCTTTTTCCATGGCCGCGCCATCCACGGCGAAGATGCTGACAAAGCCGGCATTGTCCTTTTCCTCGATTATGACCGTTGCGCCGGATTCCTTCTGGATTTCCTGCACCACCTTGCCGCCCGGCCCGATTACCGAGCCAATCTGGTCGCGGTCAATGCGGATGATGACCGAACGAGGCGCGTGCGGCTTCAACTCGGCCCGTGGCTCGCTGATGGTCTGGCTCATGACGTTGAGGATGTGGAGGCGGCCTTTCTTGGCCTGCATCAATGCCTCCGACAGCACTTCGTACGATAATCCATCCACTTTGATGTCCATCTGGCAGGCGGTAATGCCAGCGGCAGTACCGGTAACCTTGAAATCCATGTCGCCCAAGTGATCTTCATCGCCGAGAATATCCGACAGGATGGCGTATTTTCCGGTTTTGCTATCCGAAATCATACCCATGGCAATGCCTGAAACGGGAGCCTTAATTTTAATGCCCGCGTCCATCAATGCCAAACTTCCCGCGCATACGGTTGCCATGGAAGACGAGCCATTAGATTCAAGGATGTCCGAGACGATGCGGATTGTGTACGGGTTTTCCTCCTCCGCGGGCAGTACTTGTTTCAGGGCGCGGTAAGCCAGGTTGCCATGGCCCACTTCGCGGCGGCCCGGCCCCCGGTTGGGTTTCACCTCGCCCGTCGAGAATCCGGGGAAGTTATAGTGGAGCAAAAATTTCTGGTAGCCCGACAGCATCACGCTGTCAATGATCTGCTCGTTCATCTTGGTTCCCAGCGTGACGGTAGTCACCGACTGGGTTTCGCCACGGGTGAACAACGCCGAGCCGTGCGGCGAAGGCAGGTAATCGGTTTCGCAGGCAATCTGGCGTATCTCGTCGGTCTTGCGGCCATCCAGGCGCAGTTGCTCATTGAGAACGATATTGCGCGAAGCGTCTTTCTGGATGTCGTGAAAGTATTTTTTCACCAAACCCAAGTTCACCGTGTGGCCTTCGGGCAGGGATGTGATGTATTCGTCCACCACGGCGTGGAAAGCCTCGCTGCGGACGGTCTTGTTTTTGTTGCGTGCCTGGGCAACGGCGTATGTCTTGTCGTAAAGCAGTTTGTACAGCTCCTCTTTCAGGGCCGCGTCGTTGGTTTCGTGCGAATAGGTGCGTTTCACGGTCTTGCCGGTTTCGGCTTCCAGTTCCTTTTGCGCCTGCACCTGCACCCGGATGGCCGTGTGCGCCAGTTTCAGGGCTTCCAGTATCTCCTCTTCCGAAACCTCCTTGCATTCGCCTTCCACCATCAGGATGTCGCGGTCGGAAGCGGCCACAATCAGGTGCATCCGCGCCTTTTCCAACTGCGTCGCGCTTGGGTTCACCACCAACTGGCCGTCCACTTGCGCCACGCGCACTTCGGAAATGGGGCCGTTGAACGGAATATCAGAAACCATCAGGGCCGCCGAAGCTGCCAAGCCGGCCAGTGCGTCGGGCGGAACCTGCGCATCGGCAGACATAAGTGTGATGTTGATTTGCACATCGGCGTGGAAATCGTCGGGAAACATGGGCCGGATGGCACGGTCAACCAAGCGGCTGATCAGGATTTCGTAATCGGAGAGCCGACCTTCGCGACGCAAGAAACCACCCGGAATCTTGCCCGACGAGGCGAATTTCTCTTGGTAGTCTACCGAAAGCGGCAGGAAGTCAACGCCTTCCTTGGCTTCTTGCCTGGCAACCACGGTTGCCAGCAGCATGGCATTGCCCATGCGCACCACCACCGCGCCATCGGCCTGCTTGGCGAGTTTTCCGGTTTCGATGGAAATGGTCTGCCCGTCGGGCATCTGGATATTCTTGGTGATTATATTGGGGAACATACGGTTGGCGGGATATGGATTTGTCGATTTATGATGTACTGGTATGGTATGCTTGCGTTTGCCCAACGGCAATCAAGGCCGCAGCAGCGGGAGGCATGGCGGTAAAAAAACATAGCTGCACAGGAGGGCAGTGCGGGAAAACTGAACGCCGACTGGGGCGGGGATAAAGGATTGGGCCGGGCAATGGGAAGAGATGTTGCCGCTTACTGTGCCGCCTTGGATTATTCTGCCGCTTTCCATACGAATGACCGCTGATGATGACCGCCTGATAACGCGCACAAGCCGTGCGCAAGCCATGAAAAAAAGGGAAACCGCCGCGTGGCAATGTTTCCCTTTTCTGGCATCACTTCCTGATATTGAGTTCCGCGATAATGGAACGATACCTTTCAATGTTGTTTTTCTGCAAGTAGTTCAGCAGCCTTCTCCGCTTGCCAACCAGTTTGAGCAGGCCCAGTTGGCTGCCAAAATCCTTGCGGTTGGTTTTCAGGTGTGCGGTCAGGTGGTTGATGCGGAAAGTGAACAGTGCGATTTGCGACTCGGGCGAGCCGGTATCGGTTTTTGATTTTGCCTGTCCGTGCTGTTCAAACAGTTCTTGTTTCTTGTCGGTCGTCAGATACATCTTTTTCTTTTACTTGGAGGGAATGGTGCGTTTGGATAAAACGAATCGGCTGCAATTGCCCCGAAATCAGTCGGCAAAATTACGCTTTTGTTCGCGGACGTGCAAATTATTCCTTAAATTAATTGCTGCCAAAGCGTGCGGCAGAATAATATCTTCCGGAAAGGCCAAACCCGGCAGTTCCGGAAAGCGGTTTTACGCCAGGCGGCGATTCTCACTCCCGTCACTCCAACTGCGCCGTGGCTTTGGCAATGCCGCCCAGCATCTTTTCCTTGACGGCGGTTATCCGCACCTTTTCGCTTTCCAGATATTCCGATTTCCGGGCTTCCGTCATGCCTTTCATGTCCGAATCGAAGTTGTGCATCCAGTCCATCATGGCATTGTCGGCGCGGTCAAGTTCGGCCACCAAAGAATCCAATCTCTGTCTTTTTTCGGTGGTTTCCAGTTTTCCACCGGTTTTCGCCAAGCTGTCCAACTGGTCTATCTTGCGTTTGGCCCGGCTTTTCAAGGCCATCACATCGTCCAGTTTCGGCATCATCTCATCGTGAACCGCCATTACATCGGCAAACAGTTTTTCGCTTCCGGTGGTGGCTTCGTGGCTGTGCCCGGCATGGTCATGCCCGGCGTGGTCGTGCGCCGCATTTTCAGCGGGCTGGTTGCAGGCGGCCAACAGGCCGATGTAAATTGCCGTAAAGATTGCAAGGGGGGTTTTGGTCATAATTTTCATGCTATTTTCGGGTCGGGGTTTAGTTGGCGGGTGCATTTGTGCTCGTTTCCTTGAGCAGTGTTTCAATGTCATACAGCAGGTCGGTCACTTGGTTGGGTTGGGTTCCGTCGTAGAACCCGCGTATACGCTGCTGGCGGTCCACCAGAATCAACGCGCCACTGTGCAAAATGCCACCCGGCGCGGTTGGGTCTTCTTTGGCGGCGACCATGTAGCCGCGCTGTCCGAGTTCAAATATTTTCTCCTTGTCGCCCGTTACGAAGTGCCATTTCCGGCTGTCGGCAGCCAGGTTTTCGGCGTATGTTTTCAGCACCGACGGCGTGTCGTGCCTCGGGTCAATGGAATGTGAAAGCAGCAGCACATCGGGATTGTCGCGGAATTTTTCATTGACGCGCTGCATTTGCACCTGCATTTTGGGGCAGATGGTGGGGCAGGAAGTGAAGAAGAAATCGGCAACGTAAATTTTGCCCTTGAAAGTGGCGTTACTGACCGCATTGCTGTCTTGGTCTGTCAACCCGAAGGCCGGAACCGTGTGCCCCACGGCTCCCAGAACCGGCAATTGCTTTTTCTGTTCGCAAGCCGCCAGCAAAACCGCCAAACCCGCAATCATCCAGATGTTTCTCATGCGATAGGCAAAATTTCCTGTGGAAAATAGTATCTTTTAAAATCGCCAAACCCGGCCATTGTAACCGGTGTGTGACAACGGATGCCCGCCAATGGTTACCCGAACTCACTTCACCAAATCAAATCCGGGTTCCGCAAACTTCGGGTTGGTCAGAAACTCATTGTCCGTCAGCGTTTTCAGGAATGCGATGATTTGCTGTTTCTCTCCGGCAGACATTGAAATCCCCAATTGCCCGTTCTGCTTCAACAGCGGATCCAGTGTGGGCGAATCCGTCACGCCCGAAGCATAATAGTCCAGCACCTGCTCCAGCTTGCGAAACTGCCCGCGGTGCATATATGGCGCGGTCACTTCGATGTTGCGCAGCGACGGCACCCGGAATTTGCCCCGGTCATCGGCATTGAGGGTTATTTCCTCACGGCCTTTGTCAAACCGCAGCATTTGCTCGGTACTCACACCATTGTTGCGGAAACTACCGTCCGTAAAAAGCTTTGTTCCGTGGCAGGCGGCACATTTCTGTTCAAACAACCGCTTGCCTTGCACTTCGGTTTCGGTCAGTGTGCCACCCGCTTCCTTGCGCACATACTTGTCGTGGCGCGAGTTGGCGGAAACCATTGTGGCCATGAATTGCGACAATGCCTGCATGAATTCCTTAGTCGTGATGGTTTCAACATTGAAAGCCGCCTTGAAATCGCGTTTGTACACGCCGTTGTTGTTCAGCTTTTCCAGCACATTCGGGAGTTTTTCGTCCATTTCCACCGGATTTTCAAGCGCGTTGAGCGGTGTCATATCCAAGTTGTGTACGCCGCCATCCCAAAAGAAATTTTTCTGCCACAGCATATTGAACACGGGCAGCCCGTTGCGTCGGCCCAGCCGGTCATCAATGCCGTGGCTCACATCGTGGCTGTGGTGTGTGAAGGCCGATGCCTGGATGTGGCAGTTACCGCACGCAATGGAGCCGTCGCGGGAGAGGATGCCATCGTAAAAGAGCTTTTTCCCCAATGCCACGCCCTTGACAGTCAACGGGTTGTTGGACATATCCTGCACAGGCGGCGGAAAGTTACTGGGCAGGATCAGCAATACCTCCGGCGAAACGGGCGGTTCGGTTCCTGTCTTTTCAACGCAGCCGCCTGCGGAAAACAGTATCCATATTCCGAGCAAAACCCGCCTTGCCCCTCTTTGAATCTTCATGGCCGAATTGGTTTTCGGATGGCAAAATCAACTCCGGCCAAGTTTTGAACTTCGCCAGATTCCAATTCAATTCTGCACGTTTTTGAACTTGAACATATTCAGGTACTGCGCTGAAATGGCGGTGGAATACTGCGCGAACATGACATCGGGGTGCTGCCTGATGCTCAGGTTCGTGGGTGCCTTGAAAAACTCCGCTACATCGACCGACAGGTAAACCACCGGCTTCCCGCCGGCCTCGACCGTGACGCGGTTTTCACCGAAGCCAATGGTTTTGGTTCGCACATTGTTGATTGTCTTGGAATCGAAGCCGCCAAAGCCGCCGATGTGGTAACGGAACTTGTTTTCCGGGTCTTTTTCTGCCGGAACCGCTTCCGATTCACCCTCCAGCACCAGAAATATGTAGCCCGAATTCCACCGCCAGTACATCCCTTTGGCGGCACCGCCCACATCCAGCGCACCGGTGCGTTTGCTTATGTCCATGGTGTTGCGCAGGCTGTCCACCCCAATGGTAAACGTGAGGCCGTTGTAGTCGCCGCCGGGCACGTTATTGAGCTTGAGCTTGTGGGTATCCTTCTCCTCGCCTTTGACCAGGAAATATGAACTGTCTTGTGGCACAACAAACTCAGTGCCGTCCGTTTTGCGCAGCCTGATGTTGCTGATAAAATAATCAAACGTGGCAATGTTGAATTTCTCACCCTGCGCATTGGTGTAACCTCTGTCGAATTCCAGCGGGTTGCCACCGAAAACGTTTTCCAATTCGATGGTTACCGAACCTTTGGTATCGGGGTCAACCCAGGAACCGCCATCGCAGGCAGCCAGGCACAGCACGAAAGCCAACAGGAAAGCAAATTCAATTGTTATGTTTTTCATGGGGCTTGCCGATTCGGAAGTTGTGACTGGTAACGGAAAATGCGTGCGTACCGGTACGAGATGCCGGAAAAACATTGTTTCTGGCGTACACCCACGCGCATTTTTCGTGTGTTGAAGAAAGGAATATTTTTTGGCTTTATTTATCCGCTGCCATGCGGCTTGGAAAATAGTATGTTTCAAAAGCACCAAACCCACCGCAATCGGCTACTCACAACCGCCCAAAATAATATCTTTTGAAAACGCAAAACCCCCGAAAATTTCACTTTGGCCAGACCAACCGGCTGGGCACACCAACCGGCCAAATAAAAAATCCCCGCAAAAACCGATATTTGCGGGGATTTTGTTAACATTGGTAGCGGGAAGCAGGATCGAACTGCCGACCTTAGGGTTATGAATCCTACGCTCTAACCATCTGAGCTACC
>JAYWIH010000143.1:0-9173 GCA_043789005.1 Sphingobacteriales bacterium | reverse complement strand
AGTTGTTTTCTTGTGGGGTTTCGTGTTTTTCAGGGATACTATTTTTGATGAATCAATTTTGTGCGTTACATACCTTGGTGGTAGATGTCAGATACTATTTTGCAAACCAACCCATCAGGTTAGGCTGTTGATTTTACGAAGTAAAATACCACAATAACGCGATAGGTAAAGACAGCAAAATTAAAAAGCCCACTTCAATGTAGTAAAAATGATTCGCGTTTTTAAAAAAGATATTGTAAAGTACAACAGCATAAATGTTGTAAACAATCAAAAACAATAAAGTCAAAATAAAAAACAAACCAAAAACATCAGTTGAACCATCCAAAAAAAACACTTTTGTCAGCCATAACAGAACAATAACATTTATGACTTGTATTGCAATTCTCCTAAAGAATTTCATTTATGTTAAGTTTTAGTCTTAGGGAATTCAATTTTTCACCGACCATTGCCAAGATTTCCACAATCTGTCCACCGAGGTCTGTGGCACACAGACCTTTCGCGCAATTCTCAGCAACGCTCCTTGTAATGCGTCAAAATTCCGAAAGCGTCTTCTCCCGTCTCATAAAACTGTGAGGAAGACCATCTAAAATCCTCCGGGCGTTGAACCAGATTCCACCGTTCATGCAAAGGGTTCTGGTGGATATATTTCATCTTCTGTTCTACTTTTTTCCGGCTATCCATCAAAATTGCCAGTGCGTCACGCTGCCAGATGCGGTATTGCCGTTCGGATTCATCCACTGCAAAAAAAGACAAAACTTGTGGATGGTGAATTTTAAGGTCTTTGATGATTTCATGACCTGTCTTTTTGTTGAAAGAAGCGTGCGGCAGTTCTTTCCCGTTTTTTCCTACCAACTCCCAAACAACATGTAAGTGATTGGGCATGATCACATAAGCGTAGATTTTAATCATTTGTGCGGCAACCAGTTCCTGCCAAGTACGGATGACCAACAAACAATATTTCTCCTGAGCAAACAATCGCTTCCAGTCTTTCACCGTGTCCGTCCAAAAATAAACCTCGCCAAGTGCCATCCGTGAATTTCGTATGCCGGAAAACAGATATGGATCACTTGACTCCATAATTGATGTGGCGGATATTTGCGTGAAAGGTCTGTGTGCCACAGACCTTGGTGGATGGTTCTTGGCAACGGGTGTTAAAGCTTTTCACCGACCATTGCCAAGATTTCAACAATCCGCAAAATTACGGCTATTCCCGCGATTCAAACGTGCCGCCGGAAAAATAAATTTCCCCTATCTTGCCACAGCGCACCCAGACCTGTGAGGTTTCAAAAACCTCACAGGTCTGTGACACCAGCGTTCCAAAATAGTATCTTTCAGAAACGCCAAACCCGCCCATGCCCAACCCGACAACCGAAATTCAGGAAAAAATACAGGAACAAAGCCGCTGGCTTACCATGCTCACCGCCGAAGTGAACAAGGTGATCGTCGGGCAGGCGAACATGGTGGAGAAGCTGCTTATTGGTTTGCTCAGCGGCGGGCACATCCTGCTGGAAGGCGTGCCCGGACTGGCCAAAACCTTGGCAATCAAGACTTTGGCAGCGGCGATTGAAGTCAAATTCAGCCGCATCCAGTTCACGCCCGATTTGCTGCCCGCCGATGTGGTGGGAACAATGATTTACAATCTGGCGCAAAACGAGTTCCTGCCCAAAAAAGGACCCGTTTTCGCCAACTTCGTGCTGGCCGACGAAATCAACCGTGCTCCCGAAAAAGTGCAATCCGCGTTACTCGAAGCCATGGCCGAACGGCAAGTCACCCTTGGCGACCAGACATTTGAATTGGACGATCCGTTTCTGGTGCTGGCCACCCAAAACCCGATTGAACAGGGCGGCACGTATCCGCTGCCCGAAGCCCAAGCCGACCGTTTTTTGTTGAAAGTCATAATCAGTTATCCGAGTAAGGAAGACGAACGGAACATCATCCGCCAGAACCAGCAGCCTGCCAACCAAAAAGTCGAGCCGGTGATGAAGCCCGCGCAGATTTTGCAGGCCCGCCAGACGGTGAAGGAGATTTACATGGACGCGCAGGTGGAGGATTATATCCTGGACTTGGTTTTTGCCACGCGCCAGCCGGAAAACGGCAAACTGGCAAAACTAAAGCCGCTGCTCAGTTTCGGTGCCTCGCCGCGCGGCAGCATCGGCCTGACCACCGCCGCCAAAGCCCACGCTTTTCTCGGGCAACGCGCCTACGCCACGCCCGAAGACGTGCGCGCCGTGTGCGCCGAAGTGCTGCGCCACCGCATCGGCCTGAGCTACGAAGCCCAAGCCGAAAACGTGACCGCCGACGATATTATCCGCGAAATCGTGAACGCCGTGCCGATGCCGTAAACAGTAGCGCACGCTTCAGATTGCGCAAAGATGGCGGTAAAATAGTATGCTTTGAAACTCAAAAACCTGTATGATGTTTGATATAGCTGATTTAGAGAAAAATTACGCCAGTTTTTCCGATGAAAAACTAATCCAATTGGCAACCAAAGAAGTGGCGAATTTGCGGCCGGAAGCCGTTGAGATTCTTCAAAAAGAGTTAAGAATGCGTGGACTTTCTAAAAATATATCGGAAGGAATTTCTGTTCAATTAAATCCGCTTACGGAGGAGCAGATACATTTTTATATTGATTTGATAGAAAATCTGCCCTGTCCAATTTGTAATAGCAATTTGCAGCATTTGGACGCAATTCAAATAAGCGAGGTAGTAAGTTTTTTTGTTATCACTAACCACACCCAAACCTTGAAAATTGCCTGTCCTGTTTGCTTGGACAAAGCTTTAGACCGGGCAACCATAAAAACACTTCTTTTAGGATGGTGGCATTTGCCCGGTGGCCTCATTCAAACCATCAAAGGACTGGACTTAAATGCAAAAACAAAGAAAACATTGATATCCAAGCAAAAAAACAATCTTCTCCAAGAATTTGTCGCTCAAAATGCAGGTATAATCGAGACTTATAAAAACGACAAAAGCAAGTTGTTGAATATCATTTTTAATGCTTAATGGTTTCTTTATTGAATAATAAAAATCTTTAAATTCCATAGTCTTTGGCACACAGACATTCCGCAGCGGCTCGTTGTGTTCTGTGTGCCACAGACCACGGTGGAGGGTTTTACTTATATTTTCCTGTCGGCAAAATAGTATCTTTTAAAAACCCCAAACCTCCATTGAAACGGAAATCAAACAAACATGGAAACCACCGACCTGCTTAAAAAAGTGCAGAAACTCGCCTTCCGTGCCAGGCACGTTTCCGGGCATTTGCTGGCGGGCCAGTACCACAGCCATTTCCGGGGCAAAGGCATGATTTTCAATGGCATACGCAAATACGAGTTTGGCGATGATGTGCGGGCCATTGACTGGAACGTGACGGCCCGCTACCAGGCACCGCACATAAAAATATTTCAAGAGGAACGCGCCCTGAACCTGCTGCTGCTCGTGGATGTGAGTGCGTCCATGCAATTCGGCACCACCAGCCAGACCAAACGCGATTTGGCGCACGAACTGGCGGCGGTATTGGCCTTGGCGGCACACCAAAACGGCGACCAAACGGGCTTGATCCTGTTCAGCGACCGGATTGAGCATTTTGTGCCGCCCGCCAAAGGCTACGCCCACGTGCTGCGGCTGGTGCGCGATATGCTGGCAACCCAAACGGCGGGCCGCAAAACCGACTTGGCGGCGGCGTTGCAGTTTGCCATGCGCATGGTGCGGCAAAAAAGCATTTTTTGTGTTTTTTCCGACTTCCTGACCGGCGATTACCGGCAAGTCCTGCAACTGTCGGCGGCGCGCCACGAAGTGATCGGGATGCACGTTTCGGACATTCTTGAGGAGCAGATGCCCAACGTCGGCTGGCTGCCGGTACGGGATGCGGAAACCGGAAAGACGGCGTGGCTGCCCACGTTCCGAAATAGTATCCGCCAAAAACACCAAACCTCGCACACCAACCAACTGGCCAGTACACAGGCGATTTTCAAAGATAGCGGGGCCAATTTATTGTGTATGCGCACCGGGGAAGACTATATCCCGGCCTTGAGGAAACATTTCACCGCGCGAAAATGAAACTTGGATTTACCATTCACAAAACCCGTAAAAACACAATCCGTTCCGTGATTTTCATTGGAACAGCTTGTGTGTTTTTCGGGCTGGTTTTCAGCATTCAAGCACAAACCGTGAAAGTTGTTTCCAGTAAAAAACAAGTGTTGGTCGGCGAGCCGTTGCGGGTTTCGTGGACAATTGCCAGCGCGGAAATAACGAAACTGACAGTTAACCGGCCGGATTGGGGAAACGTCGAACTCTTGGGCTGGGCAGACACCAATATTACTGACAGGCAAGGCATTGCGTTGTTCCGAAGAACCCTCCGGCTGATGTTTTTGGAGCCGGGAAACCACGTACTTTCGGGGCAGACAATCATTGTCCGGAAAGGCGATTCCATTCAAAAAGTACGGGTTCCCACGTTGTCCGTCAATTGTGTGTTAATGCCCGTGGCGCAGCCCGAAACGGCCATCGGGCCGCCACTAACTGTCGGCTATGCCCGTGCGGAGTGGCTTCCATACGCCGTTGGAGCGGGCGGTGTGTTTTTGATGGCGGTTAGCTGGGTCGCTTACCGCCGCCCGAACCGATTGTCCGCTTGGAAAAACCACTTTGCAGATCGTCCGTATGCATTGGCGGCCAGGGAGTTGAAAGCGTTGCGGGGAAATAGTATCTTTCAAAAAGGCAAAACCTCCTATATGCGTTTGTCAGTCATAATAAAAGATTTTCTGGCCGGAAAATTTCAAATTGCGGCGCATCAACTGACTGACGATGAAATCAGCGGAATACTGTCGGGAAAAGGTGTTGGTCAGAGAAACCTTGCCGAACTGGAAAATATTTTATCGGAAATAAAATTGGAACAGTTTTCGGAAAATATTTTTTCAACTGAAAAATTCCAATCCTTACAGGAAAAAACGGAAATCCTGCTAAAAGAAATGAACACTTGAATCCATTCGCTTTTCCAACTTTCGACCGGTTTGCCAATCCCGAAGCATTCCTGCTGCTGGGCGTGCTGCCACTGCTGTGGTTTTGGCAGTGGCGGCAGCGCAACCGGCAGCCGGCGATGCTGTTTCCAAGCGTGCCGCCGGAAAAATGGCGCGGCCAAACCGGAAAATGGCGGCTCGTGCCGGAGGTTTTGCGGTTTCTGGCGATGCTATTTTTGGTGGTTTCACTGGCTCGTCCGCAAATACAGGAACGGAGCCGCGAGAAACTGCCCGTGGAAGGCATTGACATGGTGATTGCCATGGACGTGTCGCGGAGCATGGAGGCCGAAGATTTGAAGCCCAACCGCTTGGAAGCCGCCAAAAAAGCCGCGCAGGATTTTGTCGCCGCCCGCCCCGACGACCGCATCGGACTGGTCATTTATTCGGGCGAAAGCATCACTGCCTGTCCGCCCACCACGCAGCACGCGCTGTTGCAGAACATAATCCAAAACGTTGATTACCAGAACCTTGAAGACGGCACTGCCATTGGCTTGGGTTTGGCGATGGCCGTAAACCGCCTCAAAACCAGCCGCGCCAAAAGCAAGGTGGTGGTGCTGCTCACCGATGGCGAGAACAACGCCGGTTTCATTGCCCCGCTGACGGCGGCGGAAATGGCGCGGCGGCTCAAAATCAAGGTTTACACGGTTGGCGTGGGGCGCGAAGGGCTGGCTCCGTTTCCGGTCAGGAACTTTGGCGGTCGGAAAACCTACCAGCAAGTGCCGTTCAGCGTCAATGAAACTTTGCTCAGGCAAATAGCCGCGCAAACCGGCGGCTCGTTTTACCGCGCCGACAGTCGCGAAGCCTTGCAACGGATTTACAGCCGGATTGACAGGCTGGAAAAAAGCAAGAACCGGACGCAAGTGCAATACAATTACCGCGAGATTTTCGCGCCTTTTGCGCTATGGGCGTTGGCTTTTCTGGTGCTGGAAACATTGCTGCGTTACACGGTTTTCAAAAGCATCATGGGCTGAACTTTGTGCCCTTCGTGCCTTTGTGGTTTGTATTTTTATCACAAAGGCACGAAGGGCACAAAGAAAAACAGCCCGGAATTCAGGAACGGGTTTGGCATTTTAACAAGATACTATTTTGAACCTGCAACTTGAAAACGGCGAATACGCCGTTCTTTTCGCACTCTTGCCGATGTTGCTACTGCTTTTTGCGGCACATATCTTCTGGCGCAAACGCAGCCTTCGCAAACTCGGCACTCCGCTGCTGGTGGGCCGGTTAATGGCTGTTTCATCCGGTCGTTTATACGGGCGTTTCGGGCTTGTTTTCATTGCCACAATCCTGATAATCACCGCATTGCTGAATCCGAAATTTCCGCAAACCGTGGCTCCTCCCGATGTGCCCACCACCGATGTGGTTTTTGTGGTGGATGTTTCGGTGAGTATGCTCGCCACCGACGCGCCGCCCAACCGGCTTGCCAAGGCGCGGCAAATACTGGCCCGGTCGCTGGCAACGCTGGACAAATGCCGCGCCGGGATTGTGGTGTATGCCGCGCAAGCTTATCCGCTGGTGCCCCTCACCGACGATTTGCCGGTGGCCGCGTCTTTTGTTCCGGCCATCCAACCCGGTTTGATACGGCGGCAAGGCACGCAAGTGGGAAAAGCCGTTGAAACGGCTGCTTTCTACTTTGGCAGCCAACCCCGGAATAACCGCGTGGTTTTTATCCTTTCCGATGGCGAAAACCACGATGCCGGGTTTGAAAATGACGTGCGCAAGGCAGCCGCCAAAGGCATTTCCGTGCATACCATCGGCATTGGCACCGAAAATGGCGGCAACATTGCCTTAGACGGCGGGAATCTGAAGACCGATGCCGCCGGGCAGCCGGTACGCACCCGCCTCGAAGCCGACAACCTGCGGCGCATGGCCGAAGCCGGACGCGGGCAATACTGGCCGGGCGTATCCACCGACGAGACCGTGCAATTCATCACCCGGCGCGTGGAGGCCGCCGCCTTGTCGGTAGGCGCGCCGCCCAAGGTTACGGGCCACCGCTACCTGTTCCAGTGGCTGGCTGGCGCGGCGTTGGGCAGTTTGCTGGTGCAAATGCTGCTGTCCTTTCGCTCCCGTCCGCGCAAGTTCAGCGAAACCTGACTGGCCGTGGATGCCGGAGGTTTGGGCTTTCCGGGAGATACTATTTTCCCGGACGATAAACCGTGCATCACGACCCGACCAACACATTGTCAATCAGCCGGACGGAGCCTAAGTGGGCGGCGATGCACAGCGCGTAGGGCGGCACAATGACGGCGGAAGCTATTCTACTAAGACTCTGGCTGTCAGCCACTTCAAAATATTCCAAACGGATTTCGCCGGATTGGGACAAATGCGTTTCCACGGTTTTTGTTGCCGCCGCCACCGTGCCGCCACCGGCAAGAACCTGACCGGCCATTGACAGGGCTTGGTAGAGCAGCGGCGCAGCGGCCCGTTGCGCGGGGGTGAGCCGCCGGTTGCGCGACGACATGGCCAAGCCGTCGGCCTCGCGTACGGTCGGGTGGATTTCCAATGCGATGGGAAACGACAAATCCCGAATCAACCGCCTGATTACCAAGCACTGCTGCAAGTCCTTTTGTCCGAAATAAGCCATATCGGGCTGCACGATGTGGAACAGTTTGGCAACTACAAGCCCCACGCCGTTGAAGTGGCCGGGACGGAATTTGCCTTCGAGCACGGTTTCCAGACTGCCGAAATCCATTTTCAACTGTGGTGTCTGCGGATACATTTCCGCATCGGTGGGCGCAAAAAGCACGTCGCAGCCAGCCTCTTGCAGCAATTGGCGGTCGGCTTCGAGCGTGCGTGGATAGTTGCGCAAATCTTCGGGATTGGTAAACTGCGTGGGGTTCACGTAAATGCTGCACACGGCAAGGCCGTTTTCCTGCTTGCAGCGGCGCACCAACGCCAGGTGCCCGGCGTGCAAGGCTCCCATGGTGGGCACAAACCCGATGGTTTTGCCCGGCTTCCGGTGTCCGGAAACATATTTCCTGAACGATTCAATGGTGTCAAAAGTCTGCATCAGCAATCGGTGAAAGTGGCAAGCCGCAAAACCAAGCGGGTTTGGGCTTTTTGAAAGGTACTGTTTTAAAACCTCACCCCCGGCCCCTCTCCTACTGAGAGGAGAGCAAAGGCTCCCTTTTTTCACCCCTCTTTGAAGGAGAGGGGCCGGGGGTGAGGTTGTTGGATGCCTTTACTCTTACATCCGCCGCGAATCAGCGTTCCAGACTGAACCGGTCCGCATCCAAATGCGCCGAAAATGCCGCACGGTAGGCTTGCAGTTGCTCCCCATCCAGTTCAACGGTTTGCACAACTTCTTGGTTTCCGGCATGGAACAGCCGTTCGCCGCGCGGACTTACCGCCACCGAACCGCCGTTGTACACGGTTCCCTTACCATCCGTGCCCGTGCGGTTCACGCCAACTACATAACTCAGGTTTTCGATGGCGCGGGCTTGCAGCAGCGTGTCCCAGTGGTGCTGCCGGGCGTGGGGCCAGTTGGCAATGTAGATCAGGCAGTCGTACAAATCCCCATCCGAAGAGGGCTGCCGGCTCCAGACCGGGAAGCGCAGGTCGTAGCAGATCAGGGGCAGGAAACGCCAGGTTCTGATGGTCGGGAAGATGTTGTTTTGGCCGGGCGAATAGGTTTCGTGTTCGTGCGCCATGCGGAACAAGTGGCGTTTGTCGTAGGTTTCGTGGCTGCCATCGGGCCGCATCCAGAGCAGGCGGTTGAAGAAATGCCCGTTTTCGCGCACCACGTAGCTGCCCGCCACCACGGCTCCGGTGTGGGCGGCCATCATTTTCAGCCACTTGAACGTGGTCAGGTTCATGGGTTCGGCCACGGCGGCGGCATTCATGGTGAAGCCGGTGGTGAACATTTCGGGCAGCACCACCAAGTCGGTCGGTGAGGTGAGGGCGCGGATTTTCTCTTCCAGCGAATGCAGGTTGGCCGTCGGGTTTTCCCAATGCAAATCGGTCTGGACTAAGGTGACGCGCAGGTTTTCCATGGGAATTGTATTTTCGCTTCCGTTACGCGCCGAGATAGCCTGCCTGCCGGACAGGCAGGGAATCCCGCGCCAGTTATTAGACTTGTTGTGAGTTGATAATCAGGTAGTTGAAGATTTACTTTGACCGAGTTTTCACCCGTGCAATACGCAGTCTCTGTTTATTTTGACAATA